>NZ_JACNAC010000109.1:0-7835 GCF_017349775.1 Pseudomonas sp. GW460-12-10-14-TSB1 | reverse complement strand
CTCCTTCACCACCACCGTGCAGGTAATCCCCGCCGCCAGCAGCACACCCTCCGGCACTTCATCGATATGGATGCGCACCGGCACGCGCTGGGCCAGGCGTACCCAGTTGAAGGTCGGGTTGACGTCGGCGACCAGTTCGCGGCTTTCCGGGTTGTCGCGGTCGTAGATGCCGCGGGAAATACTCTCCACATGGCCCTTGAGCACCTCGCCGCTCATCAGTTGCATATCGGCCTTATCGCCGACGCGCACATGGGGCAGCTTGGTTTCCTCGAAGAAGCCGTAGACCCAGAACGAATGCATATCGACCACCGCCATCTTCGGCTCGCCGATGCGCGCATAGTCGCCGCGGTGCACGTTGAGGTTGGTCACGTAACCGTCCACCGCGGCGCGCACCTGGGTGCGCTTGAGGTTGAGCTCAGCGGCCTCCAGTTGGGCCTGGGCCTGCTGGTAGTCGGCCAGGGCCGAGTCGGCGATGTTGCTGGCGTCGTCGCGGTTTTCCTTGGAGATCACCAGGTTGTCCAGGTCAGCGCGGCGGTGGGCGTTGACCTTGCGCATCTCCCAGGTGGCCTTTCTCGAAGCCACCAGCGACTGCGCCTGCTTGACCGCGATCAGGTAGTGCTCGGGGTCGATCTGCATCAGCAGGTCGCCCTTTTTCACCAGTTGGTTGTCGCGCACCGGCACGTCCACCACTTCGCCGGTGACGTCGGCAGCGACGTTGATGATGTCGGCGCGCACCCGGCCATCGCGGGTCCACGGCGTGTTCATGTAATGCACCCACAGGGTGCGGCCGATCCACAAGGCCAGGGCCAGCACCAGCAGGGTCGCGAGCAGGCTGAAAAACTTTTTCATCGTGGGACTCTCAACGGTAAACAGTGAGCGCCATGGCGCCGAACAGACAGCAGAACAGGCTCAGGCGCAGCAGCGCCGGGTGCCAGAAAAAACGGTACAGGTCATAACCCGAGATGAAGCGGTCCAGGGCCCAGGCCAGGGCTGCGGCAATGAAGAACATCAGGGTCATGGTCGGCATGTACACGCCGTGGAAGGCGATTTCACGAGGCATGTTCAAGTCCTTGGATCGGGGCCTGTACGGCTGGCGGCGCGGCATAGACGGCCAGCGGCGATTGCGGGTCGAGCAATGAGCTGCGGATGAAGTGCAGGTAACTCTTCACCCGGCGCAAGACCGAGGTATCGAAGTGCGGGGCGAAGGGTTCGTCGCTGGCCTGGACCCGGCTGATCGCGTGATCGACTGCGACCAGCGCGCGCTCCAGGTTGCTCTGGCTCGGTTGCAGGAACAGCCGCACCAGGGAGCGGCCCATCACCCGGATCGCCTGGCGCCAGGGCTGGGATTCGGCGTAGGCCGGGTGCACCGGAAGGATCGCCTGCTCCTTGCGCAGCTCGATGATGGCGTGCCCCACCTCCAGCACCACGAACATCCAGCGCAGCAGCTCGCGCTGCACCTGCGGCTGCCCCGCCGCCAGGCCATAGGCCTGGTGCAGCAGGTCGCGGGTGCTGCTTTCGAAGCTCGACGCCAGGCCCTTGAGCTTGCCGCTGATGGCGTACACCACCTGGCCGCGCAGGTCCTGCTCCAGGCGGCGCCACAACCAGCGGCTGTTGGGCGGCAGGATGATCGCCCCGGCGGCGGCGCAGACCAGCATGCCCATGATCATGGCGATGTAGTCGTTGATGAAGGCGTAGGGGTTGTAGAGGGTCAGGTTGTCCGGCACCGAACCGGTGCTGAAGAAGATCAGCAGGCCCAGGCCCACGCCGGCGTACTGCGGGCGTGAAGCAAGGAACGAACCCAGCACGATCACCGGCGCCAGCATCACGCACAGCAATGGAAAGCCGTCGATCCAGGGGAACACGAAGAACATCTCGACGAAGCCGACCACGGCCCCGATCAATGTGCCGCAGGCCATCTGGAAGGCCATGCGTTTCGGGTTCGGCGTCGCCGCCGAGAGACCGACGGTGGCCGCCGCGATCAGGGTCATGGTGGCGCCGCTGGGCCAGGCGGTGGCGACCCAGTAACTGCCGAGCACGATCAGGATGAACGAGGCGCGGATCCCCGAGGCGGCCGAGGCCAGCCAGTTGGTCTGCGGGGTGAAGGGCTCGTCCCAGCGCTCGCGCTCGTGGCTGTGTTCGGCCAGGGACGCATGGGTCTGGGCATAGCTGTGCAACTCGTCGACGAAGCGATAAAGCAGCTCATAGGCGGTGTGGAAATCCAGCTGCTCGGCATCGCTCGGTTCGTGCTCCTGGAACAGCGCGCGCATGCTGCGCACCCGCGCCGGAAGCTCGGCCTTGTAGCTCGCCAGCTGTTCGGCCAGGCGCGCGGCATCGGGGCTGGTCAGGGCGCGGCCGGAGAACCCGTCCAGCAGTTCGGCGAGGTCTTGCAACCCCGGCCGGGTCGCCGCCAGCACATACTCGGCGGCGCTGCTGCGCAGGCGCTCGAGCAACTGATGCAGGGCGTTGAAACGGGTGGTGATGCCCATGAACTCGCTGTTCAAACGGCTCAGGCGGCCGTTGCGCCGACGCATGTGCGGGTCTTCGAACACCGTGACGCTGCGCAGGCCTTCCAGGCCCACCGCTTCGGCGATGAAGCGCACGTTGCCGCTCTCGAACGCATCGCGCTGGCTGCGGCCGCGCAAACCGTCGGTGACGAACAGGGCGAACACCCCGAAGCGCTGGTACAAGGCGTTGCGCATCGCCGCGCTGGCGGTCTGCGGCAGGATCGCGGCGCTGACCAGGGTGGAGCAGAGAATCCCCAGGGAGATCTCCAGCACTCGCCACACCGCCGCCATAAAGGCGCCGTCCGGATGGGCCAGGGCCGGCAAGCCGACCATTGCCGCGGTGTAGCCGGCGAGTACGAAGCCGTAGGCGCGGAAGTTGCGATAACGGGCGGCGCCGGCCGAGCAGATGCCGACCCAGATCGCCAGCGAACCGAGGAACAGTTCGGTGTTCTGGGCGAACAGGGCGATCAGCGCCACCATCACCGCCGAGCCGGCCAGGGTGCCGAGAAAGCGGTAGAAGCTCTTGGCGAACACCTGGCCGCTCTGCGGCTGCATGACGATGAACACGGTGATCATCGCCGTGCGCGGTTGCGGCAGCTCCAGGCGCATGGCCAGCCACAGGGTGAGGAACGCGGCGGCCAGGACCTTGAAGATATAGACCCAGGTCACGCCGTCGCTGCGTGCCCAGTCGAAGAAGCCCCGGCGCCATTCAAGGGAGTACAGCCAGCGCAAGGGTGCAGGCAAGGGAGTCATGGGGTCTTACTCAGTGATCAGCACTTGGGGTCGGCTCTAGTGGTCAAGCAGGGTCAGAGCTGCCGGTGTCTTGCTCGGTTGGGTCTTGCTGTCTTCGGGCACGTCCCGCCCTGCCTCCAGGCCTCCACCCAGGGCCGTCACCAGTTCGGCATGGGCGCTCAGGCGCGCGGCCTGGACCTGCTGCTGGATCTGCTGCTGACGGAACAGCATGCCCTGGGCATTGAGCACATTGAGGTAGTCGGTGAGGCCACGCTGGAAGGCGACCATGGCGATGTCGTAGGTCTTCTGCGCCGACGCCACCGACTCGGCGGCGAACTCGGCCTGCTTGTCCATGGACTCGCGGCGGATCAACTGGTCGGAGATGTTCTTCAGGGCGTTGACCAGGGTCTGGTTGTAGTGGGCCACGGCGATGTCGTAACCGGCCGCGGCCTCGCCCAGTTCGGCGCGCAGGCGGCCGCCGTCGAAGATCGGCAGGCTGATGGCCGGGCCGACGTTGTAGTTGAGCTTCTTGCCGGTGAGGAACTCCAGCGCCCCGCCGCCGGTGGCCATGTAGCCAAGGCTGCCCACCAGGTCGACGTTGGGGTAGAAGCCGGCGTGGGCGACATCGATGCCGCGCGCCTGGGCCGCCACCTGCCAGCGGCCGGCGACCACGTCCGGGCGCTGGCCGAGCAGTTCGGCGGGCAGGGCCGACGGCAGTTTCAGCGGCGCGGCCAGGGACAGGCTCGGCCGTTGCAACTGCGCGCCCGCCCCCGGTCCCTTGCCGGCCAGGGCGGCGATCTGGTTGCGGCCCAGGGCGATTTCTTCGTCCAGCGCGTCCAGCTGGCGATGGGTTTCCGGCAGCGGGGTCTGCGCCTGGCTGACTTCGAAATGGGTGCCGATGCCGCCGGCCAGGCGCTTTTGCGCCAGTTCGAGAATCTGTTCCTGCTGCTTCAGGGTGGCCAGGACGATGTCGCGCTGGGCGTATTGCAGCGACAGCTGGATATAGGCGCGCACCACATTGTTCTGCAGTTCCAACTGGGCCTGGCGCCCCTCGGCGGCGCTCATGTGCGCCAGGTCCACGGCGCGCTCGCTGGCATTGCTTTCCCGGCCCCAGAGGTCGAGGGCGTAGCTGAAGCCGAGCGCGGCGTTGTTGTCCCAGGTGGTGCTGTTGGCCAGCTCGCCCGGGCCGTAGAACTGGTCGGTGGGCCAGTTGTGGCGCTTGAGGGTGGCGTCGCCCTTGATCTGCAGCGACTCGGCCGACTCGGCGATGCCGGCCATGGCACGCGCCTGGCGCACCCGGGCGGCAGCCATGGCCATGCTCGGGCTGCCTTGCACGGCCAGGGTCACCCACTGGTTCAACTGCGCATCGCCATAGGCCTGCCACCACTGGGCAGCGGGCCAGCGGGCGTCGCGCGCGGCGCTCTGGATCGCCTCGTCGGTGGCCAGGGTATTGGCCGGTAGTGCCTTGCCTTGTGGGGCAATGCCCCCGGTTCCGATGCAGCCGCTGATTGCTAACGATAAAGCCCAAACACTGAGAGTCTTCAGCTCTCTGCTGATGCGACGCGGCACTGCTGCGAATTCCTGAAATAGGGAGGGAGGCGATTCTGTGCGGGAGCCGATCGCTCGCGAGGCGGCGTCGCTGAAACACCGCGTTGCGGGATCGCCAGCGCGGCGGCCCCTACAGATCGGCGCAATTCTAGGCGGCGGGCTTTGTGGCGATAAGCTGGGATTCCTGTGAATCTTTATTACCGTTCGCGCGATAATCCCTTGGTGGAATAGCCAACAATCTGTTACTTCGTGTCACAATTTGCCATCTCCCGAGAGAGCACCCCATGGACACTTTGCAAAACATGCGCGCCTTCAGCTGTGTCGCCGAAGCCGGCAGCTTCACCGCCGCCGCCGTCCAGCTCGACACCACGACGGCCAACGTCTCGCGCGCGGTCTCCAATCTGGAGGCCCATCTGCAAACCCGTTTGCTCAACCGCACCACTCGCCGCATCGCCCTCACCGAAGCCGGCAAACGCTACCTGCTGCGCTGCGAGCAGATCCTGGCCTACGTCGAAGAAGCCGAAGCCGAGGCCAGCGACGCCCACGCGCGCCCGTCCGGCCAGCTGAAAGTGCACACCATGACCGGCATCGGCCAGCACTATGTGATCGACGCCATCGCCCGGTACCGCAAGTCGCACCCGGACGTGACCTTCGACCTGACCCTGGCCAACCGCGTGCCGGACCTGCTGGACGAGGGCTACGACGTGTCCATCGTGCTGGCCAGCGAACTGCCGGACTCGGGTTTCGTCTCCCAGCGCCTGGGCATCACCTACAGCATCGTCTGCGCCTCGCCGGCCTACGTGAAAGCCAATGGCTGCCCGAGCAGCCCCAGCGACCTGTCGAACCATGCCTGCCTACGCCTGGTGAGCCCAGTGATCGCCCTGGACAAATGGCTGTTCGACGGCCCCGAGGGCCAGGAAGGGGTCACCCTCAACGGCTCGCCGTTCCTGGTGAACTCCGCCGACGCGCTGAAAACCGCGATCACCAGCGGCATGGGCCTGGGGGTGCTGCCGGTGTACGCAGCCATCGAAGGCCTGCGCAACGGCACTCTGGTGCGGGTCATGCCCAAGTACCGCTCCCAGGAGCTGAACCTGTACGCCATCTACCCGTCGCGTCAGTACCTGGACGCCAAGATCAAGACCTGGGTCGAGTACCTGCGCAATACCCTGCCGGAGATTCTCGCCGCCCATCAGGCGGAGCTGGCGGCCTATGAACTGAGCGGCGGTCTCAGCGGCGTGCGCATGACCAATTGAACAAAGCCCTTCGGGGCTTTCTCACCCTTCCCCATCCCTGTAGCCGCTGCCGCAGGCTGCGAAAGGTCCGCAAGACCTCCTGCAATCTCAAGAGCACGTCTCCTGCGGAGCCGATAGCAGCCTTCGGCAGCGGCTAGATTCCCAGAACCTTCTTGCCCCCACAGCCCTGTGCAGCCGCTACAAAAAGCCCGTGGGGAATGTTAGCTTGCTTGGCATTCTCCTCCGCCTGACGAGCTTTCCCGCGATGAAAAAGACCGTACTTGCCTTCAGCCGCATCACCCCGGACATGATCGAGCGCCTGCGCCAGGACTTCGAGGTGATAGTGCCCAACCCCAAGCTGGGCGATATCGGTGCGCAATTCAACGAAGCCCTGCCCCACGCCCACGGCCTGATCGGCGTCGGTCGCAAGCTGGGCCGCGCGCAGCTGGAAAACGCCAGCCAGCTGGAAGTGGTCTCCAGTGTCTCGGTGGGCTACGACAACTATGACCTGGCCTACTTCAACGAACGCGGGATCATGCTCACCAACACCCCGGACGTGCTCACCGAAAGCACCGCCGACCTGGCCTTCGCCCTGCTGATGAGCAGCGCCCGGCGCGTCGCCGAACTGGACGCCTGGACCAAGGCCGGGCAATGGCAGGCCAGCGTCGGCGCGCCGCTGTTCGGTTGCGATGTGCATGGCAAGACCCTGGGCATCGTCGGCATGGGCAATATCGGCGCGGCCATCGCCCGCCGCGGTCGCCTGGGCTTCAACATGCCGGTGATCTACAGCGGCAACAGCCGCAAGCCCGCGCTGGAACAGGAGCTGGGCGCGCAGTTGCGCAGCCTCGAACAGTTGCTGGCCGAAGCGGATTTCGTCTGCCTGGTGGTGCCATTGAGCGAAAAGACCAAGCACCTGATCAGCCACCGCGAACTGGCGCTGATGAAGCCGAGCGCGATCCTGGTGAACATCTCCCGCGGTCCGGTGGTGGATGAGCCAGCGCTGATCGAAGCCCTGCAGAACGGCACGATTCGCGGCGCCGGCCTGGATGTCTACGAGAAGGAACCGCTGGCCGAGTCGCCGCTGTTCCAGCTGAAAAACGCCGTGACCCTGCCGCATATCGGCTCGGCCACCCATGAAACCCGCGACGCCATGGCCAACCGCGCCCTGGCCAACCTGCGCAGCGCCCTGCTCGGTGAACGCCCGCAGGACCTGGTCAACCCGCAGGTGTGGAAAGGCTGAAACCCGCACGGTCCTCTGTAGGAGCGAAGCTTGCTCGCGATAGCGGTGCCTCAGGTACACCGCCTCGCTCCTACAGAAGCTCGGCAAACCCTGCAGCCGCTGCGCTACCCATCAGGCGAGCCGGGGATCGCGGACGGCCAGCGGCTTGGGCTTGCGGAACACCAGCACGTTGCCCAGCATCACCAGGACCAGCCCGGCCAGCGCCGGGGCGGTCCACTGGTAACCCTCGGCGAAGGCCGAGACATTCAGCGCCACCACCGGGAACAGCACGGTGCAGTAGGCCGCTCGCTCCGGGCCCATGCGGCCGACCAGGGTCAGGTAGGCGGTGAAGCCGATGACCGAACCCGGGATCACCAGATACAACAGCGAGCCGATGTAGCGCGCGTTCCACTCCATATCGAAAGGGATGCCCTTGACCAGGCAATAAGCCGCCAGCATCGCCGCGCCATAGGCCATGCCCCAGGCGTTGGTGGTCAGCGGCTTGAGGCCGGCTTTCTGTTGCAGGCTGGACAGCATGTTGCCCGCAGAGAAACACAGGGTGCCCAACAGCGCCAACCCCAGGCCGAGCAGGGTTTGCGG
>NZ_JACNAC010000108.1:0-7980 GCF_017349775.1 Pseudomonas sp. GW460-12-10-14-TSB1 | reverse complement strand
CCGGCTCAACGACTCGCCCACAAACGCCAACACCGCCTCCACCCCATACAAGGTCTCGCGAATGGCACTAGCCTTGCCGCCGCCATCAGCACACAGCTCGACATCTTCGGACAGCATGGCGGCCAGGCCTTGGGTCGAGCCGCTGGTGATTGCGCTGTGGAAGGCGCTCAGCAGTTGTTCCTGGCGTGAAGGGTCCGGCTGGTAACGGGCCTGGGTGTTGCCCAGGCTGGCTTTGGCGCGGGACACCAGTTTGCGGCAGGTGGCTTCCTGGACGCCGAGGGTTTGCGCGACTTGGGGGTAGTCCAGGTCGAAGATGTCGTACAGCAGGTAGGCGGCGCGTTCCTTGGGGGTCAGGCGTTCGAGCAGGAGCAGGAAGGCGGTGGACAGCGACGAGGCCAGTTCATGGCTCTGTTCGGGGGAGTCGTGATGCAGGGTGTGGATCGGTTCCGGCAGCCAGGTGCCGACGTAGTCCAGCCGCGAGCGCTGGGCCGAGCGCAGCAGGTCGATGCAGTGCCGGGTGCAGGCGGTGGTCAGCCAGGCGGCCGGGGTGGCGATGGAGGCCTTGTCGGCCTCCAGCCATTTGATGAACAGGTCCTGCACCACGTCCTCGGCCTCGGCGCGGGAGCCGAGGAGGCGGTAGGCCAGGCCCAGCAGGAAGCTGCGACGGCTTTCGAACACCGTCGTTTCATCGATTCGATCCATCCTCAGTGCCTCGACACCTGCAAGCGATTCCACAGGTTGATCATGCCGATATCGGCCGTCAAGGCGGCGATCTGCGCTTCGCTGAAATGTTCGCGCAAGGCGGCGCGCAACGGGCCGAAGTCGGTGTCTTCGCGCAGCACGGTGAGGGCTTCGGTCCAGGCCAGGGCGGCGCGTTCGGCGGCGTTGAAATCGCTGACATGGCGCCAGACCACCAGGCGGTCCAGGCGCTCGTTGCTTTCGCCGTCTTCGCGGGCCTCACGGGTGTGCATCTTCACGCAGAAGCCGCACTGGTTGATCTGCGAAGCACGCAACACCACCAGGTGGTGCAGCTTGCGCGCAAGGCCGTGGGCGTCGATCAGGCCGTGGACCTGGCCCAGGCTTTCGAAGATCTCGGGGATGGTTTGCAGCAGGTTGACGGCTTGGGTCGGGTGGCTGGATGACATGGGGTGGCTCCGTTAATTGAGGGATACACCGACATGACGGGCCAGCTTGGTGGTTTGTGACGGGGTGGCGGAAAAATAATTCGGACACCTGCTTCCGCCCCCAAAAACCAGCTCATCCACAGCGGGCAGTCTTGAACTCCCTCAAAGCCCCGGCATGAATTTGTCGCACCAGTGGCGCGACTTTTGCCGGTTGGGTCAGAACCCGGAGTTTCGGGGCAATAGTGTCAGCAGTGCTGACACTTTCTTCTCCCCTCGAAGGAACGAGCGCCACCCAGACCAGCCCTACCCCGGCATACACTCAAACCCATGCGCACTGGCCACCTGCTTGCCCTGGGCATCAAACAACCGCGCCCGCACCTCGGTGCCCAGGGTCGATTCCACCAACTTGTAATGCTCCCCCGCCTGGAAGTTCGGGTAGCTCACGTGCCCGCGGCAGTCGACCTGGTTGGAGTCGCCGCCGACTTCTTCGAACAGGGTCACGTCCAGGCGGTGGGCGCCGGGTTGGACTTCGAAGTAGCGGCCGTCGTCGACGTTCTTGCCGTCGACCCGTTCGGCCATCAGGTCGCTGGGGCCCTCTTCTTCCAGGCTGATCCAGGCTTCCCTGGGGTCGGGTTGCGGCATCGGGCCGGCGCAGGCGGACAACAGCAGCACCAGGCTCAGGGCGGGAATCAGCAGCAGGGGTTTGGCATTCATGGCAGGTACCTTGGCAGTGGAAATCAACACGCGGCGCATGCCCCAAAAAGCAGTCACGCCGGATTGCCATGCAGCTTGTCGAGGCCCCATGCAGAGGACAAATGAATCCCCGTGAAAGGAAATTCAGGCCTTACCTAAAACTTCCTTCACCTGGCTGAAAGCCGCGTGTTAGGTGGGTCGCCGGAGACTGCCGAGCTTTGTTTCCGCCTCGGAGGTCCACCCCATGCTCGGGCTGGTCAAGACCGCTCTGCTCAAGCCCTACACGTTTATCGTGCTGGCGATTTTTATCTGCATCATCGGGCCGCTGGCGGCCCTGCGCACGCCCACCGATGTGTTCCCCGATATCGGCATTCCGGTGGTGGCGGTGGTCTGGCAGTACACCGGCCTGTCGCCGGACGCCATGGCCGGGCGGGTGATCTACACCTACGAGCGCTCCCTGAGCACCACGGTCAACGACATCGAGCACATCGAGTCGCAATCCTTGCCGGGCATGGGCATCGTCAAGATCTTCTTCCAGCCGGGGGTGGATATCCGCACCGCCAATGCCCAGGTCACGGCAGTGTCGCAAACCGTGCTCAAGCAGATGCCGCCGGGTATCACCCCGCCGCTGATCCTCAACTACAGCGCCTCGACGGTGCCGATCCTGCAGATGGCCTTCTCCAGCCCGACTCTGTCGGAAGCGAAGATCCGTGACCTGGTGCAGAACAATATCCGCCTGCCCCTGAGCTCCGTACCCGGGCTGGCGATGCCGACGCCCATGGGCGGCAAGCAGCGGCAGATCACCCTCGACCTGGACCCGCAGGCCCTGGCCGCCAAGGGCCTGTCGGCGCAGGACGTGGGCAACGCCCTGGCGGCGCAGAACCAGATCATCCCGGTGGGCACCGCCAAGCTCGGCGCCAGCGAGTACACGGTGCTGCTGAACAACAGCCCGAGCGCCATCGACGAGCTCAACGACCTGCCGATCAAGACCGTCGACGGCGCGCTGATCACCATCGGCCAGGTGGCCCATGTGCGCGACGGCTCGCCACCGCAGAGCAATATCGTGCGGGTCGACGGCCACCGCGCGGTGCTGATGCCGGCGCTGAAGAACGGCAATATTTCCACCCTGTCGATCGTCGATGGCATCCGCCAGATGCTGCCGCGCATCGACGAAACCCTGCCGCCGGCGCTGAAGACTTCGCTGCTGGGCGACGCCTCGGTGTTCGTCAAGCAATCGGTGGGCAGCGTGGCCCGGGAAGGCATCATCGCCGCGCTGCTGACCAGCGCGATGATCCTGCTGTTCCTCGGCAGCTGGCGCTCCACCCTGATCATCGCCGCCTCGATCCCCCTGGCGGTGCTCGCGGCCATCGCCCTGCTCGCCGCCAGCGGCCAGACCCTGAATGTCATGACTCTGGGCGGGCTGGCGCTGGCGGTGGGGATCCTGGTGGACGACGCCACGGTGACCATCGAGAACATCAACTGGCACCTGGAACAGGGCAAGGCGGTGAAGGCCGCGATCCTCGACGGCGCGAAACAGATCGTCGGCCCGGCCTTCGTCTCGCTGTTGTGCATCTGCATCGTCTTCGTGCCGATGTTCCTGTTGCAGGGCATCGCCGGTTACCTGTTCCGGCCCATGGCGCTGGCGGTGATCTTCGCCATGGCCAGTTCGTTCATCCTCTCGCGGACCCTGGTGCCGACCCTGGCCATGTACCTGCTCAAGCCCCATGTGCCGGAAGCAGGCCCGGGGCATCACCCGGAAGACGCGTTCATCAACCACCACGAAGGCGAGCAGCACGCCCCGCCACGGCATGCCCTGGTGCGCGGGCTGCTGGGGTTCCAGCAGGCTTTCGAGCGGCGCTTCTCCAATGTCCGTGACACCTACCACGGCCTGCTGACCCTGGCCCTGGCCCACCGCAAGCGCTTCCTGCTGGGCTTCCTCGCCTGCGTGCTGGCCTCCTTCGCCTTGCTGCCGAGCCTCGGCCAGGACTTCTTCCCGGCCACAGACGCCGGCGCCCTGGCCCTGCATGTGCGCCTGCCCCTGGGCACGCGGATCGAGGAAAGCGCAGCGGCCTTCGACCGCATCGAGGCGCGGATTCGCGAGGTGATTCCGCCGGAGCAGCTGGACAGCGTGATCGACAATATCGGCATCCCCCTGAGTGGCATCGACATGGCCTACAGCAGCAGCGGCACCATCGGCCCGCAGGACGGCGATATCCAGGTCACCCTCAAGCCCGGCCACGCGCCGACCGCCGACTACGTGAAGCAGTTGCGCGAAGCCCTGCCGGAAAGTTTTCCCGGCAGCCAGTTCGCCTTCCTGCCGGCGGACATCAGCAGCCAGATCCTCAACTTCGGCGCGCCGGCGCCGCTGGACGTGCAAATCTCCGGCCCCGACGGCGCCGCCAACCGCGCCTATGCCCTGGAACTGCAACGGCGCCTGCAACATGTGCCGGGCATCGCCGACCTGCGCATCCAGCAGTCCACCGGCTACCCCTCGCTTGCGGTCAAGGTCGACCGCCTGCGGGCCAACGGCCTGGGGATTACCGAGCGTGACGTGACCAACAGCATGGTGGCGTCGCTGGCCGGCAGTTCCCAGGTGGCGCCGACCTTCTGGCTCAACCCGCAGAACGGTGTGTCCTACTCGATCGTCGCCGCCACCCCGCAGTACCGCCTGGACAGCCTGCCGTCCCTGGAAGCGCTGCCGGTGACCGGCAGCAACGGCCAGTCGCAGATCCTCGGCGGCCTGGCCAGCATCTCGCGGGTGGACAGCCCGGCAGTGGTCACCCACTACAACATCCAGCCGACCCTGGACCTCTACGCCAATGTCCAGGGCCGCGACCTGGGCGGCGTGGCCCGGGATATCCAGAAAGTCCTCGAGGACAGCCAAACGCTGCGGCCCAAGGGCGCGACCATCAGCCTGCACGGGCAGATCGACGCCCTGCATGAAGCCTTTAGCGGCCTGAGCCTGGGCTTGCTGGGCGCGGTGGTGCTGATCTACCTGCTGATCGTGGTCAACTTCCAGTCCTGGCTCGACCCGTTCGTGATCATCACCGCGCTGCCCGCGGCCCTGGCCGGGATTGTGTGGATGCTGTTCCTCAGCGGCACCTCGCTGTCGGTGCCGGCGCTGACCGGGGCCATCCTCTGCATGGGCGTGGCCACGGCCAACTCGATCCTGGTGGTGAGCTTCTGCCGCGAACGCCTGGCGGAACACGGCGATGCCCTGAAGGCAGCTCTGGAAGCCGGCTATACCCGCTTTCGCCCGGTGTGCATGACCGCCCTGGCGATGATCATCGGCATGCTGCCGCTGGCCCTGTCGGAGGAGCAGAACGCGCCCCTGGGCCGCGCCGTGATCGGCGGCCTGATCCTCGCCACCACCGCCACCCTGCTGTTCGTTCCCGTGGTGTTCAGCCTGGTCCACGGGCGTCACCCCACTCGCGCTGTCGCTGGAGAAAGCACCCATGTCGCCTGAACACACCCCCTCGCGCAAACGCCTGCTGTGGCTCGGCATCGGCGGCCTGACCCTGGCCGCCCTGCTGGTGGCCAACGGTCTGGCCGCGCGCACCCGCCATGAACGCGCGGTGGCCGCCTGGACCGAAACCGCCGCCGTGCCCCAGGTGCGGGTGTTGCAGCCGCAGCAGAACCGCCAGGGCGACACCCTGCGCCTGCCGGCGCACCTGGAAGCCTGGAGCAAGGCGCCGATCCACGCCCGGGTCAGCGGCTACCTGAAAAGCTGGAACAGCGACATAGGCACCAAGGTTCAGGCCGGGCAGATTCTCGCCGAGATCGACAGCCCCGACCTCGACCAGCAGCTGGCGCAGGCCCATGCCCGGCTGGTGCAGGAACAGGCCAATGCGCGGCTGGCGCAGACCACCGCCGTGCGCTGGCAGAATCTCGTGGCCAGCCACTCGGTGTCGCGCCAGGAGGCCGATGAAAAAACCTCCAACGCCGCGGCCGCCAAGGCCAATGCCGAGGCGGCCGCTGCCGACTATGCGCGACTCTCGGCCCTGGAGGACTACAAGACCATCCGCGCGCCCTTCGCCGGCACCATCACCGCGCGCCACACCGATATCGGCCAGTTGATCAAGGCTGACAACGACAGCGATCCGCAGCTGTTCGACCTGGCCGACACCCACAAGCTGCGGCTCTACGTGCCGGTACCGCAGAACTACGCCAGCGTGATCCGCCCCGGCCTCAGCGCTGAGCTGACGGTACCGGAACACCCCGGCCAGCACTTCAGCGCGCGGCTGCTCGGCGACTCCACCGCCATCGACCAGCGCTCCGGCACCCTGCTCGCCCAGTTCGTCGCCGACAACCCCGACGGCGCGCTGCTGCCCGGCGACTATGCCGAAGCCGCGCTGGCCCTGCCCGCCGACACCCAGGGCCTGAGCATTCCGGCCAGCGCCCTGATCTTCCGTGCCCAGGGCACCCAGGTGGCGCTGCTCGACGAGCACAATCACGTGCACCTGCGCGACATCCATATCGGCCTCGACCTCGGCGCGCGGCTGGTGATCGACCAGGGCCTGCAAGCCGCCGATCGAGTCATCGACAACCCGCCCGACGCGCTGCGCGAAGGCGACCTGGTGCAACTGGCCGACGCCGGAGGTGAGCATGCGCCCAAGGCTTGAACCGCTTGCTGTGTTGCTGTTGCTGGCCTTGCAAGGCTGCTCCCTGGCGCCCGGCTACCAGGTGCCAACCGTGGACCTGCCGGCCCACTACCGCGAACAGACCAGCGACGGGCCTTGGCATCCGGCACAACCAGCGGATCAACTGGCCAGCCAGTGGTGGCTGCTGTACCAGGACCCGCGCCTGGATGACCTGCAACAACGCCTGCTCAAGGCCAACCCGGACCTGGCGGCGGCGCTGGCGCACTTCGACGCGGCCCAGGCTTACGCCAGCCAGCTGCATGCCGGGCTGTTCCCGCAGATCAGCGCCAGCGGCCAGTCGCTGCGCCAACGCCAGTCGGACCACCGGCCGTTGCGCGGCAGCAGCCAGCCTTCGGTGTACAACAGCAACACCGCCGGTTTCTCGCTGAGCTTCGACCCGGACCTGTGGGGGCGGATTCGCAACCAGGTGGCCGCCGGCGACGCCCAGGCCGAAGCCTCGGCCGACGACCTGGCGGTGGCGCGCCTGAGCCTGCAACAGCAACTGGCGAGCCTCTATGTGCAGCTCAATGGCCTGGATGCGCAGAGCGCGATCCTCAGCCAGTCCCTGGACGACTACGCCCAGGCCCTGCAACTGACCCGCAGCCGCTACCAGGGGCAGATCGCCTCGGAGCTAGACCTGACCCGCGCGCAAAGCCAGCTGGCCAGCGCCGAGGCCGAGCTGGACGAAGTGCGCGGGCAACGCAACCTCACCGAACACGCGATCGGCGAACTGGTGGGCGAACCGGCCAGCCAGTTCCAACTGCCCGCGGCCACTCAGGCACTGACCCTGCCCGGCGTGCCGCAACAACTGCCCAGCGCCCTGCTGCAACGCCGCCCGGACATCACCGCCGCCGAACGCCGGGTGTTCGCCGCCAACGCCAACATAGGCGTGGCCCGGGCCGCCTGGTACCCGGACTTCAGCCTCACCGGCCTGCTCGGCGGGCAGACCCAGGGCAGCGGCAACCTGCTGGCAGCGGGCAATCGCTACTGGGCGTTGGGGCCTTTGGTCAACCTGCCGATCTTCGACGGCGGCCGCCTGAGCGCCAACGAACGCCAGGCCCACGCCGAATTCGAGGAAGCCGCCGCCCATTACCGCAGCCAGGTGCTGCGGGCGGTGCGTGAGGTGGAGGACAACCTGGGGCAGTTGCGGGATTTGCAGCAGGAGGCGCTGGACCAGCAGGCGGCGGTGAATGCCGCCGAGCATACGCAGACTTTGGCCATGAACAGTTATCAGGCGGGGGCGGTGAGTTATCTGGAGGTGGTGACGGCGCAGACGGTGGCGTTGCAGGCACAGCGGGGGTTGCAGGCGGTGCAGACGCGGGAGTTGTTGGCGAGTGTGGGGTTGGTTACGGCGTTGGGTGGGGGGTGGAAAGCTGGAGCCTGAAGCCGGAGGCTGGGCTCTAAAAAGCTCGGCCCTCCTGTGTACATATCCGTTCCTGCGGTTACGGCCACTTAGGGTTCCGCCCTTACGGCGGGTCACTTTGGAAGAGCGCCAAAGTAACCAAAACGCTTTGCCCCTGGCG
>NZ_JACNAC010000107.1:0-8672 GCF_017349775.1 Pseudomonas sp. GW460-12-10-14-TSB1 | reverse complement strand
CGGAGTGAGGGTATGCCGAGCCTAAGCGAGGCACCGAGTGGTGGGGCAAGACCTTTTGGTTACTTTTGGGGCGTTTGCCAAAAGTGACCCGCCGTAAGGGCGGAACCCTAAGCAGCCGTGACCGCAGGAATGGATATGTACACCGTCCAAAAAGTGCAGCGCCAGAACCGACGCCATCGCGAGCAAGCTTCGCTCCTACAGAGGCAGACCTCCGCGACCAGTACCCTCAGATATGGCAACTACTCAACCCATTCTTTTCCAGGTAGCGCTGGTGCGCGTCATCCGCCAGTTCAAAGCGCCCCAGGGGCACGATCACCGTGGCCACAGGTTTGTTGAGGCGGCCGGAGTCTTGCAGAGCCGTCTTGGCCTGCCGTGCCTGTTCGGCCTGTAGAGCGTTGGTGTGGAAGATAGCCGAACGATATTTCACCCCACCATGCTCTCCCTGCCGATCCACCGAAGTCGGATCATGCAAATCCCAAAAGTGCTCGATCAAGCTCGAATAAGTCAACACCCGAGGATCGAAATCCACCTGCACCACCTCGATCCGCAACGACTCGTCGCCCGCCTCCACGGCGTAGCCCACCCGTGTATCCACCACCCCCGGCAGCGCCCGGAACGCGGCTTCCGCGCCCCAGAAACAGCCCGCGCCGAAGGTCGCCTGCTTGATCCCGCTCATGTTCCGATACTCCTCGCTCACTGCACCGCTCCGACTTTCTCGCCGCTAGCGCCCAGCCACTGATCGACGATCGCCGGGTTGGCCTGGACCCAGGCCTTGGCCGCTTGCGCCGCCGGTTGCTGTTCCTTCTCGATCCTGAGGATCAGGTCGTTCAACACCTGCGGGTCGATGCTGAAGTTTTCCAGGAAGGCGGCGATCCGTGGCGCGCGTTTCTGTAGCGAAGCGGAGGCCAGGACATAGACCCGGGCGTCCGGGTAGGCGCAGGTGATCTTGCTCTTGTTCAGCCAGTCGGCGTCCACCGTCGGGCTGACGAATTTCCAGCAGCCGTCGGCCTTGTACAGCGGGTCGCCCTTCTTGTTGTCCTGGGCGTAGCCGTCGAACGCCGGCTCATCCAGGCGGCGCAGGTCAAAGGCGGAGAAGATCCAGTCCGGGGTGTAGGCGTAGAACACCACGCCGCGCTGGGCCTTGTAGGCCGCGGCGAGTTTGGCGTAGGTCACCGAGGCTTCGGTGGACACCGACTCGAACTGGTCGGCAAAGCCGAAATCCTTGGCCTTGATCTGGCCGATATAGGTCGACTCCCAGCCCGCCGGGCCTACCAGCAATTGCGCCTTGCCGCCGCCCAGGGGTTCGAAGAGTTTCGCCACCTCGGGTTTCTGCAGGTCGTAGACCGATTTCACCCCGTATTTGTCTTGCAGGTAGCCGGGGATATAGAAGCCCTGGACCCCGAGATAGGGTTGCTTGTTCGGCACCAGGGAGCGGGTGCCGCCGGTGACGTACTTGGCCCAGGCGGCGGATTGATTAGGCAGCCAGATATCGGTCAGCACATCCACCGAGCCGTCTCCCTTGGCCGCGGCGGCGAACAGCACCGGTATGTCACCGGCCAGGTAGGACACATCGCCGTCGAGGCGGCTTTTGATCACCTCGCCGAGGATGTTCTGGATGGCGATGGCGCCGGTCCAGTTCTGTTCGCCGATGACGATCTTGTCCTTGGCCAGCACCGGCAGGGACAACCCCAACAGCAGCGCGGCGGCGCCCAGGGTACGGAAAAACGACTTGTTCAAGAGACACCTCATTGCTGATGGAAAGCGCGATCCCGCTGGCGCAGGGTCGCTTGAATGATGCGGTCGGGAATCAGCGCGCAGAACACGATCGCCGCGCCGGCCAGCATGCCCTCGCCGCCCTTGATATTGCGCAGCGCGGTCATCACGTCGTAGCCCAGGCCGCCGGCGCCGATCAGCGCCGCGACCACCACCATCGACAGGCTCATCACCAGGGTCTGGTTGATCCCCAGCAGCAGCGAGCCGGCGGCCAGGGGCAGCTCGACCTTGGTCAGGATCTGCCACGGCGTGGCTCCATGGGCCAGGGCCGCTTCGACCGCGGTCCTGGGCACTTCCTGGATCCCCAGGGCGGTGAGGCGAATCATCGGCGCCAGGGCGAAGATCAGCGTGGCGATCACCGCCGGGGTCTTGCCCACCGAGAAAAACGCGACCGCCGGGATCAGGTACACGAAGGTCGGCAGGGTCTGCATCACGTCCAGCAAGGGCGTGATCAGGCGCCGCGCCAAGGCACGCTTGGCCAGGAGGATGCCGGCGGGCACGCCGATCAGCAGCGACAGCAGCACCGAGGACCCCACCAGGGCCAGGGTGGCGATGGTTCGTTCCCAGAAACCGAACAGGCCGATATAGAGCAAGGCCGCCGCGCTGGTCAGGGCCAAGGCCGCGCCGGCAGAGCGCCAGGCCAGCAGCACCAGGGCCAGCGCCGGCACCGGCCAGGGCTGCCAGCCGAGCAGGCTTTCGATGCTCTCGATCACCGTGCGCACGGCGACTATCACGCCGACGAAGGTGCTTTCGAAGGTGACCTGGGACCAACCGATCAACTGGTCGATGGCCGCCGCGGTGCTCAATAGCGCCTGGCGGTCGGCGGGAAATTGCAGCCAGGGGCCGCTGGCATCCACGACCACCACCCGCCACAGCACCAGGCCCTGGCACAGCAGCAACACCAGCCACGGCAGGCGCCAATCGGAACGGCCCTGGCGGCTCGGACGACGGGCCAGGGTCACGCTGAGCAGGCGGCTGAGCAACAGGCCAAGAATCGCCAACCCCGCCCAACCGAGACTGGCGCTGGCCAGCCACTGCCCCAGAGCACTGGCCGCTGCCAATTCCAGGGCGAAACCCAGCCAATACAAGGCGCCATGCCCGCTGGCGGCCAAGGCAGCCGGCCCCAGCAACAGCGCCTGCCAGAAGGAAAATCCCGGGGCCACGGGCGCCGGAGCGGGTGCTGTTTTACCCGAAGCCACGGGCGCCGCGACAACCGTGTCGCGGCGCGCGCCGTGCTCTTGAAAGAAGTCCGCTACCTCAGCGTCTGCCGGGTGCTGCAGCAACTCGTCGGGGCTGCTCAGCTGGATCAGATGCCCCTGGCGCAGCACCGCGATGCGGTCGGCCAGGCGCAGGGCCTCGGCCGGGTCGTGGGTCACCAGCAAGGTGGTGATGCCGCGCTCGCGCACCACCCGCAGGAAGTGGCTTTGCAGGTCGCGGCGGATGGTCGGGTCGAGGGCGCTGAAGGGTTCGTCCATCAGCAGGATGTCCGGCTCGCTGACCAGCGCCCGGGCCAGGCCGACCCGCTGCTGCATGCCACCGGACAGCTCATGGGGATAATGCTCGCCCCAGCCCTCCAGGCCCATGGCCCGCAGCTGCACATCGGCGGCGGCCTGGCGCAGGGCCTCGGGCTCGCCGCGCAGTTCCAGGGGCAAGGCGACGTTGTCGCGCACGCTGCGATGGGGCAGCAGGCCGAAGTGCTGGAAGACCATGCCGATGCGCCGCGAACGCAGGGTGCGCAAGTCCTTGGCCGAAAGCTGACTGATGGCCGCGCCGTCGATCAGCACCTCGCCGCTGCTGGGCTCGATCAGCCGGTTGATATGCCGGAGCAAGGTGGATTTGCCGCTGCCGGAGGTGCCCATCAGGCACAGCACTTCGCCACGGCGCACGCTGAGACTGACCTGCTCCACCGCCGGCGGCACGGACGAGCCACGGCCGTAGTGCTTGGTCAGGTTGCGCAGCTCCAGCACCACCTCGGCGCTGGCCGGTTGCGGGGCGGACGAGGCTGGGACGGCAAAGGCCGCTTGGGGGTGAACGGCGGACACGGGAACTCCTGACGCCGGGCGCGGGGGTGGCGCCAACGGCGGTGATGAAAATAAAAAGGGGGAAGTCTTTTCGCCGGCCAGCCGGCGCCTACAGGGATATGTGCAGGAACCGGTTTGCCGACGAATGCGGGCTAACGCTCAATCACAAATGCGTGGGGCTCCACAGTTGCACCGCGCGGGCATCCACCGGCTTGGGCAACAGTTTTTCCTGGTAGAAGGCATCGGCGATTTTCTGTTGCTCGCCCAGGGCGTCCGGCTGCACCGCTTCCACCTTGTAGGTACGACGACTGTTGGCCAGCTCCACCGTGGTCACATCCAGGTTGCCCCACAGCGGGCCGAGCAATTTCGCCGCCTCCGTCGGGTGCGCCTTGACCCAGGTGCCGGTCTTCTGCAACTCGGCGAACACCTGTTTCAGCACTTCTGGATGAGCCTTGGCGTAATCGTTGGAGGCCAGGTAATAACGCCGGTAGCTGGCCAGGCCCTGGCCGTCATGCAGCACCCGCGCGCCCTGCTGGCGTTCGGCGCTGGCGACGAAGGGTTCCCAGGTGACCCAGGCATCGACCTTGGCGGTTTCCAGGGCGGCGCGGCCGTCGGCCGGGGTCAGGTACACCGGCTGGATGTCGGCGAAACTCAGGCCGGCCTCGCGCAGGGCGGCGATCAGCAGGTAATGGCTGCCGGCGGCCTTGGTCACCGCGACGCGCTTGCCCTTGAGATCGGCCAGGGATTTGAGGGTAGAGTCCTTGGGAATGACGATGGACTGCGCCGCGGGCGACGGGGTCTCCGTGGCGAAATAGGTCAGCTTGGCCCCAGCGGCCTGGGCGAACACCGGCACGGTGTCGGCGACGTCAGCACTGATATCGACGTTGCCCACGTTCAGCGATTCCGCCAGGGGCAGGCCGCTAGTGAATTCATGCCAGGAGATTTTCACGCCCTGCCCCGCCAGTTGTTTTTCCAGGGTGCCCTGGGCCTTGAGCACCGCCAGCAGGGTCGAGGATTTCTGGTAGCCGATGCGCAGGTCGGTATCGGCCTGGGCATCGAGGGCCATGCCCAGCGCCAGACCGGCCAGGGCGGTGATCGACAAGCTACGACGCAAAGCAAAGGGCAGGCGCATGGGGGCGGACCTTCTGGGAGACAGGAAAGTCGCTAAAAGCTAATCGATCTAAGAATTAAGATATAAATACTTTTTAGGAATTAGCTTAGGTTCGGGTGGACGATCCCAAGCTGTATGCGATGGCCGATCGCAACATCACCCTGTAGCCGCTGCCGAGGCTGCGAGGCTGCGATAAGGCCCAAAGGGCCTTGGTTCCCGATATCCCGACGGACCTCAATCGGCCTTGAGATCGCCGCGCCCGTGCCGGGCGATCGCAGCCTGCGGCAGCGGCTACAGGTGTCTGTCAGCGATTTCAGTGCTGTTCTTACGATGATCGCGGGCAAGCCTCGCTCCTACAGAAGAAGATTGCATGCTTCTGTAGGAGCGAGCGGGCGGCGATCCGACTTGCCCGCGATGACGTCCGCTCAGGCCACTCGCTGTCCCTTGGCCACGGCCTGGGACGCCGCCAACATCGCCCGCAGCAACACCGCGCAGCCAGCGGCGAGGTCGTCGGGGTCGGCGTTTTCGATTTCGTTGTGGCTGATGCCGCCTTCGCAAGGCACGAAGATCATCCCCGCCGGGCCCAGCTCGGCGACGAAGATCGCGTCATGCCCGGCGCCGCTGACGATGTCCATATGGGACAGCCCCAGCCCCTGCGCCGCCTCGCGCACCGCGTCAACGCAAATCTTGTCGAAATACAGCGGCGGAAAGTCCGCGGTCGGTTGCAGGTCGAAGGTCAGGCCATGTTCTTCGCAGGTGCTGTCGATCACCTGGCGCACCTCGGCGATCATCGAGTCCAGGCGCGCCGGTTCCAGGTGACGGAAGTCCAGGGTCATGCGCACCTCTCCGGGGATCACGTTGCGCGAACCGGGATAGGCCTGCAGGCAGCCCACGGTGCCGCAGGCATGGGGCTGATGGCCGAGGGCGGCGCGGTTGACCGCGGCCACCACCGCCGCCGCGCCGACCAGGGCGTCCTTGCGCAGGTGCATCGGGGTCGGGCCGGCGTGGGCTTCGACGCCGCGCAACTTCAGGTCGAACCATTTCTGGCCAAGGGCGCCGAGCACCACGCCTATGGTTTTCTTCTCGTCCTCGAGGATCGGCCCCTGCTCGATATGGGCTTCGAAGTAGGCCCCCACCTTGTGCCCACTGACCTTGCGGCTGCCGGCATAACCGATGGCGTTCAGCGCATCGCCGACGCTCACGCCCTCGGCATCGGTCTTGGCCAGGGTTTCTTCGAGGGTGAATTTTTCGGCGAACACCCCGGAGCCCATCATGCACGGCGGGAAGCGCGAACCTTCTTCGTTGGTCCACACCACCACTTCCAGCGGCGCCTCGGTTTCCACCCCGAGGTCGTTGAGGGTACGCAGCACTTCGAGCCCGGCCAGCACGCCGAAGCAGCCATCGAACTTGCCGCCGGTGGGCTGGGTGTCGATATGGCTGCCGGTCATCACCGGCGGCAGCTGCGGGTTACGCCCGGGGCGGCGGGCGAAGATATTGCCGATGCCATCCACCGTGACTGTGCACCCCGCTGCCTCGCACCATTGGACAAACAGGTCGCGGGCCTGGCGGTCGAGGTCGGTCAGGGCCAGGCGACAGACCCCGCCCTTGACCGTGGCCCCGAGCCTCGCCAGCTCCATGAGCGACTGCCACAGGCGGTCGCGGTTGATGTGCCGGTGGCTGGATTGCAGAACGTCGACGGCAGCGTTCATGGTGATCTCCTCAGGCTTTTCTGGTTGTCGTTGACGAGAGGTCCTTTGAGGGTGCGCTCGTCTGGAGTGATGCAGTGTTCGATAGATCCCATCGCGGGCAAGTCGGATCGCCGCCCGCTGCTCCTACAGAAGCGAGGCTTTTGCGCTTTACACCGGCGTCTTGGCGGTCGCGGTTCGCGGGCTGCCCAGGCTGCACAGCCCGTAGTAAATGATCCCGCCCAGCGCCGAGCCGGTGAACCAGCCGTAGCTGTAGAACCAACTGAACGCATCGCTGCCCAGGGACAGCAGGGTCAGCGCCACCGGCACACCGAAGGCGATAAAGCCGTACCAGTTCCACGCCGGATACACGTCATCGCGGTACAGCCCGGCCAGGTCCAGCTGCTGTTTGCGGATGATGAAATAGTCCACCACCATGATCCCGGCGATAGGCCCCAGCAGGCTGGAATAGCCCAGCAGCCAGTTGGAATACACGGTCTCCAGGCTGACGTCCGAGACCAGCAGGCCGAGCTTTTTCAGCAGTTCGTGGGCCATCAGCGCCAGGCCGACAAGCCCGGTGAGGATCACCGCCTTGGTACGGCCGATCAGCTTGGGCGCGATGTTCTGGAAGTCGTTGGTCGGCGAGACGATATTCGCCGCGGTGTTGGTCGACAGCGTGGCGATGATGATCAGCGCCATGGCCAGGGCCACCCAGCCGGGGCTCTGGATATGGCCGATCAGGCTCACCGGGTCGGAGACGGTGACGCCCACCAGCTTCACCGAGGCGGCGGTCATCACCACCCCCAGGGCGGCGAACAGAAACATGGTCAGCGGCAGGCCGAAAATCTGCCCGAGGATCTGGTCCTTCTGGCTCTTCGCGTAGCGGCTGAAGTCCGGGATATTCAGCGACAGGGTGGCCCAGAAACCGACCATCGCCGTGAGCCCGGCGAAGAAGTAGCTGTAGACGCTGGCGCCTTCCGGGCGCTTGGGCGGGATCGCCAGCAACTCGCTCAGGGACACATTGGGCAAGGCCCACACCAGCAGCCCGATACCCACCGCCACCAGCAGCGGCGCCGACAGGGTTTCCAGCCACTTGATCGACTCGGCGCCACGCAGCACCACCCACAGGTTGAGGGTCCAGAAGATCATGAAGCCAATCACCTCGCCGGTGCCGCCCAGGGCCTTCCAGCCCTCGAAGATCGAGCCGAGGAACAGGTGGATCGCCAGGCCGCCAAACATCGTCTGGATACCGAACCAGCCGCAGGCCACCAGGGCGCGGATCAGGCACGGCACGTTGGAGCCGATGACACCGAAGGACGCACGCAGCAGCACCGGGAACGGAATGCCGTACTTGGTGCCGGCGAAGGCGTTGAGGGTCAGGGGGATCAGTACCACGATATTGGCCAGCAGGATCGCCAGCAGCGCCTCGCCCACCGTCAACCCGAAATAGGCAGTGAGCACCCCGCCCAGGGTGTAGGTCGGCACGCAGATCGACATGCCGACCCACAGCGCAGTGATGTGCCATTTGTTCCAGGTGCGCTCGTGGACCTTGGTTGGCGCGATATCGTGGTTGTAACGGGGGCTGTCGAGCACGTCGCTGCCGGCGTCCAGCTCGTACAGGCCGGCACGCTCGGTCACTTGAGATCTGTTCTGTTGCATGGCCGCTCCACTTTTTTCTGATTATTTTTGCTCATCAAACGGGCCGGCAGACGTGCTGCCAGCTCGGCGATGGCCGGAGAACTGACGACTTTTACCGACCGGCCATCCTGTCGACGGCGGCACTCAATAAGCGTGCCGGCTTGTCCATCGACGGAGCTCCACAGTCGGTAAAATCCATGTAAACAACTGATGTTTCTTCAGTTTTATTCTGAACAACTTCCTGCCCTGGATAACGTGCCGGTTCACTCAGGCCGAATGCCGGGCAAGTTGTCCATCGGGTCAGGACTCAATCTGGTGCACGCAAATTTTTTTCAAACTTTTGTATGGGCCACAGGCCTCCTTCAAGCGGCTGATTTCACATAGGAAATCTTGCTCATATTTCGATCCTGTCAAGTGCGTCAAAATGGTGAAAGGCTGCACCAT
>NZ_JACNAC010000106.1:0-8995 GCF_017349775.1 Pseudomonas sp. GW460-12-10-14-TSB1 | reverse complement strand
TCAGCCCACCCCCGTGCCAATGCACGGTGTTTGTTCGTGGGCTGCTTCCTAGCCAAGAATTCAGGATGTACCGATGAAACACATTCCCCTGCTGGCCAGCCTGTGCGGCTGCCTGTCCGTTAATGCCTGGGCGCAATCCAGCGTCGACCTGGCACCGATCACCATCGACGGCGACCAGCCCGTCGAACCCGGCCTGGCCCTCGACCAGTCCAGCGGCATGGCCTCGCGCCTGGGCCTGAGCGTCCGTGAGACCCCGGCCTCGGTGGCGGTGGCCAACCGCAACGACATCGAGCGGCGCGGCGCGCAGAACTTCCAGGACGCCGCCAACACCCTGCCCGGGGTCAATGCCAGCGCCCCGCCGGGGTTCGGCGGCTTCATCTCGTACCGTGGTTTCACCAACAGCCAGATCACCCAGATGTTCAACGGCATCAACGTGTCCAGTGGCCTGGCACGGCCGGTGGACTCGTGGATCTATGACCGGGTCGAGCTGCTCGGCGGCCCCTCCTCGCTGGTCAATGGCGCCGGCTCCGTGGGCGGTTCGCTGAACTACGTGACCAAGCTGGCCGACCGCCAGGAGCGGGCCATCGAGGGCCGGGTCAGCTACGGCAGCTACGACACCACGCAAACCGCCTTCGGCCTCAACCACGCCCTCAGCGAAGCCGGCGACGAGGTGCAGCACTACGCCCGCCTCGACGTCAGCCACAACACCAGCAACGGTTACATCGACCGCCAGGAACGGGATGCCTGGAGCATGGCGTTCTCCCTGCTCAGCGACCTGACGCCGAACCTGTCCCACACCCTGGCCCTGGAATACCAGGACGAACACGAGGACAGCCCGTACTGGGGCACCCCGGTGCTCAACCCCAAGGCCGGCGAGCTGAAGATCGACAAGCACAACCGCTTCAACAACTACAACGTCGAGGACGGTCGCTACGAGCAGCGCACGATCTGGGTCCGCTCGATCCTCGACTACCGGATCAACGACAGCACCAGCCTGCGCAACACCCTCTATCACCTGGACAGCCAGCGCGATTACCGCAACCTGGAAACCTACCAGTACAACGCCGACAACAGCGCGGTGAACCGCTCCACGGCCTATCAGGTGCGGCATCAGGGCGAGCAGAACGGCAACCAGTTCGAGCTGCGCCACGACACCTCGATCTTCGGCCTGGACAGCACCTGGTCCGGTGGCTTCGAGTACAAGGTCAACCGCACCACCAACTCGCCGCTGAACGTCAAGGCGGCCAACAGCGTCGACCCGAACGACTACCAGCCGGGGCATTTCTACGACCTGCCGGGCACCCGCCAGGGCTTTGTCGCCGACAAGACCAACGAGGTCACCACCAAGGCGCTGTTCGTCGAGAATCGCCTGGCCCTGACCGACCAGCTGGCGCTGCTGACCGGCCTGCGCTACGACGACATCGACCTGGACGTAACCAACCACCGATTGGTGACCGCGAGCAACCCACGGCACCTCAAGCGCAGCTGGGAGCCGGTCACCGGCCGGGTCGGCCTGAGCTATCAGTTTCTCCCGAGTGCCAACGTCTATGTGCAGTACAGCACCGCCGCCGAGCAGCCCAACAACAGCACCCAGGACTTCGATGTCTCCACGGGCAAGCAATGGGAAGTGGGCAGCAAGTTCGATTACCTGGACGGTCGCGGCTCGGCGACCCTGGCGGCCTACCGCATCGAACGCAAGGACTTCGCGGTGACGGACCCGCAGGACCCGACCCTGAGCATCCCGGTGGGCCAGCAAACCTCCAAGGGCATCGAAGTGGCCAGCTCGCTGCGGGTCACCCCGAAGCTGCTGCTCGAGGGCAACTTCGCCTGGGTCGATGCGCAGTACGACGAGTTCACCGAGAAGAACACCGCGGGCGTGGTGGTGTCACGCAAGGGCAATACCCCGACCAACGTGCCGGACCGGGTCGGCAACCTGTGGCTGACCTATGACCTGGCGCCGCAGTGGCAGACCGGGGTCGATGCGCGTTATGTGGCGTCGGTGTACGCCGACACGGCCAACACCCTGACCGTGCCCTCCTACACCCTGTACGGCACCTTCCTCACCTACAAGCTCGACAACCACACCTCAATCACCGGGCGGGTGCGCAACCTGACCGACGAGGTCTATGCAAAGTTCGCCCATGTCTCGCCGGCTTACTACCTGGGTACGCCACGGACCTTCGAACTGGCGGTACAGAGCCGCTTCTAAAAAAGCATCGCGGGCAAGCCTCGCTCCTACAAAGGTTACGTCGTTCGCTCCATCGTGAACGACATCAGCCTGTAGGAGCGGGCTTGCCCGCGATAGCGATCTCATCCTCACCACAGCGTCTTCAGTCAAGACTCGCGCTGACCTTATCCGCCACATCCTCGGGCAACCACGCCCGCCACACCTGCGGATGCGCCTTGAGGAACGCCCGCGCCGCCTCCCGGGGCGGCGTGTGCTTTTCGCTCATCTCGGCCAGGGCCTTGTTCAGCGCGTCGATCGGCAAGTCGACCTTGCCGAAGAACTCGGCGATCTGCGGGTACTGCTTCTGGAACGGCGTGGACACGCCGATGGACAGCTTCGAGGCCAGCGAGCGCGTGGGGCGTGGATTGGGGTGGTCGGCGTCGGTCAGGGTTTTCCAGGCCTCGGCATCGAACGGCGGCTCCTCCAGCTGGATCAGCTTGAAGCGACCGAGCAAGGGGGTCGGCGACCAGTAGTAGAACAGCACCGGCTGGCCGCGACGGATCGATGAAGTGATCTCGGCGTCCAGCGCCGCGCCGGAACCGCTGCGGAAGTTCACATAGCTGTCGGTCAGGCCGTAGGCCTTGAGCTTCTGCTTGTTCACCACTTCCGAGGTCCAGCCGATGGGGCTGTTGAGAAAGCGCCCCTTGCCCGGGCTTTCCGGGTCCTTGAACACATCCTTGTAGCGCGCAAGGTCCGTGACGCTGCGCAGGCCCGGTGCCAGCGGCTTGATGCCCTTGGCCGGGTCGCCCTTGACCACGTATTCCGGCACCCACCAGCCTTCGGTGGCGCCCTTCACCGTGTCGCCCAGGGCCGCCACCTTGCCCTCGGCCTCGGCCTTGACCCACACCGGGCTGCGTCCGGCCCACTCTTCGCCGATGACCTGGATGTCGTTGTTGGCCAGCGCGGTTTCCAGGGTGATGGTGGTGCCCGGCAAGGTGTCGGTCGGCAGGCCGTAGCCCTTCTCGACGATGGTGCGCAGGATGTCGGTGATCAGGCTGCCGCTTTCCCAGTTCAGGTCGGCGAAGTGGATCGGCGTCGGTGCCGCCCAAGCGCCGACGGGCGCCAGCAAAATACCGAAGCCGAGCAGCGCGCTGCCCAGCAATGTCCGCAGTCCTTTCATGCCTGTGCCCCTTTGGCTGTTCGCAGCGTTGCAGGATGGTCTCGCGGTTTGGGACCGCAAGCCTCTGACTAATTGAGTCATCTGACTGTAGTAGAGGTTCCTGCTTTCGAGGGGACTTCAGTCTGCGCCCTGCTCCTGCAGGCGCTGCAACTCGCGGCGCACCATGCTGGCGTATTCCGCCGGCTTCAGGACATACAGCTGCGAGGCCACCCAGGCCAGCCAGGCGCCTTGCAGCACGGCCCTCTGTTCGAACAGGCGCTGGGCCTCGACGCGGGCGCGCTCAAGATGCTGCCGGTGGAATTCGGCGCGACTCACTCGCTGGCCTTGAAGCTCACCAACTCACCCTTGCGCCATTTGGCGGCCTTGCCAGTCACGGCTTTCAGGGTCTTGGTCAGGCCTTCCTGCAACTGCTGGTTGGCGGCGAACACCGTCACCACGCTGTGGCCTTCCTTGAACAGGATGGCGTGGCCGTCGGCGGTGCTGACAAAGGCGTATTCGCCCAGGCCGTAGACGGTCAGCTTGATCTCGCGAAAACGGATTTCGAACTTGCCGCCTTCACGGCTGGGCAGGACCGCCGCGCGGAAATGATCGCCGACCTTGAGTTCCAGGCGCGGCTTGTCGTCCACCACCAGCGCCGTCTCGGTATCGATTTCGGCGACATAAATGCCTTCCGGCGTCTGTTCGGTGATGTAGACGAAACGTGACTGGAACTGTTTGACCAGCTTGGCGCGCAAATCGCCCAGGACAAACAAAGCGTGCATATCAAGATTACTTACTGCCAAGGAAAGGTCCCCGAAGCTGAAAATGACTCTGTCCGCGTAAACGACGGACAGCAAAAAAAGGCGGCCGAACCGGCGCCGTGACTCCACATGAAAACAATCTGAAAAAGCACCACTCGCCAACGCGTAGGCGCAAACACCGGAGCGCCCCTCCCAGGAACAACCGGAAGGACTACCGGACCGTTTGGCCCGCATCAAGCGCAGAAGAAAGTGGTTCCGACCCGCCGAGAAAGCTGCGCACTCACTGTCGATCGGAAAACCTCACGATCCTTTCGTCACCCTTCATGGGACGGGAGTGCTGCAGGTAAACATCAATCTCTGACTGCCGGGGCAATTCTAGAGCAACTTTATGTATTCAGAGCAACCCATGCGTTAGCAAATCGCTGAAAAAAGCTCTTTCAGCGTGCCGGTCGGCCACTTGCATGACTTAACTCAGCCATCGACAGGCAACAACTGCCATACTGCCGCGACCTCGAAGCCAGCCACCGGCCAGGCTTCACCCGCATAATTTCCAGGGGAAAGTCGGACGTGACGGAATTCGATATAGGCGAGTTTTTCATTCATGGCGAAGCCCGGGACGTCGAGGGCGAGTTCCAGGCCGTGATCGTGATGCGCGCCAAGCCACCCCTGCGCACCGTGCGCTGCCACCAGGTGGAGAAGGACCGCTGGTTCAAGACCGCGGAACTGGCCGAAGCCGCCGCCAAGGAAGCCGCCCGCGCCCTCAAGCAGGCCGTCGACCAGGGCGCCCTGAACCTCTGAGCCCGCGGTAAAGGATTGCCGCGCACGACCGACATATTGGCGAGCCTTCCGATAAAGAGCGCCATGATGATCGACCTCAACCCACCTGCCCGCCTCCCGTCCCTGGCCGAGTTCGCCCTGCCAGGCGCGGCGGGCAGCGAAAGCCCGGCGAGCGATCCGTTTGACCTGCGCACCGTGATCACCCGGGCGAGCAACGCCGTTCCCGACGGCGTGCTCGAAGCAAAAAAGAAACGCATCAAGCTGCTGCGCAAACAGATCGAGCAATTGCAGCAACGGCTGCGCAAGGCCAACGAGCGCCTGGCGATGGTGCAAAGCGCTGCCCGGCATCGCACAACCGATGCGCACATGCAGGCCTTGTCCGCCGCCCGGGCCCAGGCCCAGGCCGCCAGCAGCGCCTTGTCGATGGCCCAGGTGGCGCTGTTCCAGGCCGAAAGCGCGGTGATCGGCAGCGAGGTCTGAAGGCGCGGATGCCTGCGCCCTCAGGCCGAACGACTGAACAGCGGGTGTCCGAGCCTGTCCCGCGCCAGCTGGGCCAGCCAGGACGCCTGGCATTCCACGGCCTCGTCCCGGCTGGCGAACGGCGCGCCGCGGCGCTCGCCATTGACCAGCACGACCCAGCACACATTCAGCCCGACCGCGCGAAAGGTGGCCGGTACACCGCTACCAATCATCACTGCGACATCGACTTTGCTTTGCATAAGGACTTCTCCTGGCAACTAGTTAGCTAGCTAACAATATTGGCCATATTAATGAGTTCCCCTGCTGGGAAAAAGCCATCCCTTGCACAGCTTCGTTGCGGGGTCGGTAACAATGGCCAGCGGCCATATCTTGACGACCCCAAGGTTAAGTCCGGGTTATCAGGAACCCTGCTCCGGCTTGTAGCCCAGGCGCAGACCGCCCCAATGCCGGCCCTTGACCCTGATCGGCACCGACAGGTCGTGCATCAGCTCGCCGGTATCGCGGGTGTAGGTTTGCAGCAACAGCGGCTGCTGATGGCTACCGCAGCGGATGCCGGTGCGGTCCTCGAACTTGCGCTTGGTGCGGTTGTGCAAGGTATCCACCTGCGGATCGCCGGTCAGCGGCTGGGAGAACGCCTGGTTATGGGTCGGCACGTAGCCCTGGGGCGTGCAGGCGATGGCGAACACCAGGCCTTCATGACGCGCCAGCAACGGCTCCTGGATCGCCGGCAACACCTGATCGGCGTAACGATCGAAGCGGGTCTGGTATTTCACCGGCTGGGTATTGGCGATCGGCTGGTAGCTGCGGTCGAACAGGTCGTCGAGGCTGATGCGACTGGCCGCAAGGTCCGCCTCGAACTGCTCGGCAATGCGTCGGGCGCCTTCCTGGGCCAGGTCGTAGATGCGCTGGTGGTAGTCGTCCAGGCCGACTTCGGCCAGGCGCTCGCTGATGATTTCCGCCTGCCCTTCCATCTGCACCGCCGCCTCGGCCAGGCTGCGGGTCTGCTGGTCGCTCACTGCCAGGTCGCCGCGCACCTGCTCCACGGCATGGAACAGGCTGTCCAGTTGCTGGCGATTGGTCTCGGCGCCGCGGGCGATCTCGCCAACCTGGCTTTCCACCCCGGCCGCCAGCCGGGCAATGTTCTGCAGGTGCTGGCCGGTGGACTCCACCTGCTCCACCCCGGTGTTCAGGTCGCTGGACAGCTGGCGGATCTGCTCCACCACCTGGGCCGTGCGCTGCTGGATATCGCTGACCATCACCCCGACCTCGTCGGTGGCGGTGGCCGTGCGCCCGGCCAGGCCGCGCACTTCATCGGCCACCACGGCGAACCCGCGCCCATGCTCCCCGGCCCGCGCCGCCTCGATGGCGGCATTCAGCGCCAGCAGGTTGGTCTGGCTGGCGATCGACTGGATCACCAGCGCCACCCGCTGGATGTCTTCGCTGCGCTGGCTCAAGGCTTCGATCAGTTCACGGCTGTCGTTGGCGCTTTGGCTGAGACGGTGCATGCGGGTGATGGACTCGCCCAGCACCACGCTGCCTTCGGCGCTGCTGCGATGGGCTTCGCTGGCCGCGCTCAGGGCCTGCTGGCTGAGCTGCGCGGCCAGTTGCTCGGTGTGGATCATCGCCTCGGCGCTGCTGACAATGCGCGCCGCCGAGTCCAGTTGCGACTGCACCCGCCCGGCCAGTTGCCGGACCGAATAGGCCACGCCGGCGGCCGACAGCGCGTTATGGCTGGTGCTGTAGGACAGGTCGCGAGTCAGCGCGGCGATCTCGCCGTTATCGACGCTGCTCGCCGCCGGTATGGCCTTGGGCGCGACCAGGCGCGGCAGCCAGACGATCAGCAGCATCAGCGGCACGGCGAGGTAGAAAGAAAGCAGCCCCTGGGACAGGGCATACAATACCAGCAGCAAGGCGCCGCTTTGCAGGGCTGGCCCCCGCCAGCGCCGGGTGTTTTGGGCTACTGACAGCGGTTGCGCAATGGCAGCCGACAAAGATCCGTCTTGCGTCATCTGGAATACCCCATGCTTTTCTAATTATTTGCTCTGCATTGAACGCCACTAAAAAGCCATTATCCATGGTCCATTAGTCGCAGGTTTGCAGCAGATCAATAGAAATGCACGGGGGCTTTCAGGGCGCCCGGAAACAACTCGCGGGCAAGCCTGCCATCCCAGGTGCAGTGGCGACCTTGGGATGGGGCTTGCCCGCGAGGGGAGAAGTCTTGGCGATCAGGCCTGACGCTGGTGCTTGTCGATCTGCTCGTGACGTTCTTGAGCTTCGATGCAGTACTTGGTGGTCGGGCTGATCAGCAGGCGTTTCAGGCCGATCGGCTCGCCGCTGTCGTCGCACCAGCCGAAGCTGTCGTCGCCGATACGGCCCAGGGCCTGCTCCAGCTGCGGCAGCATGCGCTGGTCGCGGTCGATAGCGTTGACCAGCCAGGTCCGCTCTTCCTCTACGGAAGCCGCGTCCGCAGGGTCGGCCGGGGTGTCCAGGCTCTCAATGGCGATTCGGTTCTGTTCGATGCGCTCGTGGGTTTCGACCTTCATGGCCTGCAACAGCTCAGTGAAAAAAGCCAGCTGCTCGGCGTTCATGTAGTCATCCGCCGGCATGGCCAGCAACTTTTCCTTTGTCATTGATTTCTCTATAAAAAATACGTGCATTAAGGCGAATTAAAGCTGTTTTCCGTGCCCCCTTTCGGGGCATCGGAAAGGCGCCATACATTCCAAGCGCCACCCGGCACTCAATTTACGAGGGGCGGCAGTCTAAGGCCCGTTTGAGGCCTCAGCAACTGAAATGACATCGAATTTGTCCGACAAGCCCTGAAAGCCCGCCAGGGCTGGCTTTGGCGGCGGTTATCGGAGTGCGTTTATAACAAGAAATTCCATCGGCCGGGGTCTTTTAGAAGACAAACGGCAACGGCAGGCCCGAAAAAGGCCTGCCGTTGCCGTGGAGTATGGCGCACCTGACGCTTCTGTAGGAGCGAAGCTTGCTCGCGATAGCGGTGTATCAGTCAGTACGCCATCGCGGGCAAGTCGGATCGCCGCCCGCTCGCTCCTACAAAGAGCGAGGATCAGCGCTTGAGCTTGCGCTTGTTGCGGTACTGGTCGATGACCACCGCCACCACGATGATCAGGCCCTTGATGATGTCCTGGATGTAGGCGTCGACACCGACGAAGGTGAAACCGCTGGCCATCACCCCGAGGATCAGCGCGCCGATCACGGTGCCGGTGATGCGCCCCACCCCACCGGCCAGGCTGGTGCCGCCGATCACCGCCGCAGCGATGGCGTCCAACTCGTAGGACATGCCCATGCCCGCCTGCCCGGTCGCCGCCCGCGCCGAGGCCACCACCCCGGCCAGCCCCGCCAGCAACCCGGCGATGCTGTAGACGATCACCAGGTGGCGCTTGACGTTGATCCCCGAGGTCCGCGCCGCCTGCATGTTGCCGCCGATGGCGTAGGTGTATTTGCCGTACTTGGTGTAGCGCAGGGCGATATGGAAGATCACCGCCACCACCAGGAAGATGATCACCGGCATCGCGCCGTGGCCGATGGCCGTGTAGGAATCCGAGAGCATGCTGATCGGCTGGCCTTCGGTGTAATAACGCGCCAGGCCGCGCGCCGAGACCATCATGCCGAGGGTGGCGATAAAGGGCG
>NZ_JACNAC010000105.1:0-9653 GCF_017349775.1 Pseudomonas sp. GW460-12-10-14-TSB1 | reverse complement strand
ACCGCTGGGCAGGATGCCGAGCAACTGGCAGACGAAGATCGTCACGATAAACAGCAGCACCAGGAACACCAGGGCGCCGGGGTGCCGATCGAAAAACTCACTGCCGCGCTCGCCGCCACCCTCATAGGCCGTGCTCGGCTCGTCCAGTGGATTGCCGCCCAGCACCAGCAACATAGCCGACACGCCGTCGCTGATGCCCTTGCTGAAATTGCCGGCCTTGAAGGCCGGGGTGATCACCTGATGGATGATCACCGAACTTTGCGCGTCGGTCAGGCGGTCTTCCAGGCCGTAACCGACTTCGATGCGCAGCTTGCGATCATCGCGGGCGACGATCAACAAGGCGCCGTTGTTCTTGTCCTTCTGGCCGATGCCCCAGTAGCGCCCCAGTTGATAGCCGAAATCCTCGATGCTGGTGCCTTGCAGGTCCGGCAGGGTCACGACCACCACCTGCTCGCCGGTGGACTGCTCGTGGGAGGCCAGCTCCTGGGTCAGTTGCTGACGCACCGCCGGCTCGATCATCTGGGCGTTGTCCACCACCCGCCCGCTCAGCGCCGGGAACTTCAGCTCGGCCTGGGCCGTTATCGCAAACACCCAGAGCAACAGCACCAGGCCAACTCTCAACACGCGCATTGGAACCTCATCCGTGGTAACGCCGGGTCGGATCCCGCGACCGCTCGCGCGATCCGCGGGCAGCCGCTGCTGATCAGAACTTCACTTCTGGCGCTTTGTCGGCGTCGGGGCTGGTGGCCTCGAAGGTCTCGCGCACCGGCAGATTGCTATACATCACGCTGTGCCACAGGCGGCCGGGGAAGGTACGGATCTCGGTGTTGTACTTCTGCACCGCGAGGATGAAATCGCGACGGGCCACGGCGATGCGGTTCTCGGTGCCTTCGAGCTGCGACTGCAGGGCCAGGAAGTTCTGGTTGGCCTTGAGGTCCGGATAACGCTCGGACACCACCATCAGCCGGCTCAAGGCGCCGGTCAGCTGGTCCTGGGCCTGCTGGAACTGCTTGAGTTTTTCCGGGTTGTCCAGGGTGCTGGCGTCGACCTGGATCGAGGTGGCCTTGGCCCGCGCCTCGATCACCGCAGTCAGGGTCTCCTGCTCATGCTTGGCGTAGCCCTTGACCGTTTCCACCAGGTTGGGGATCAGGTCGGCACGCCGCTGGTACTGGTTCTGTACCTGGCCCCAGGCCGCCTTGGCCTGTTCGTCGAGGGTCGGGATGTTGTTGATCCCGCAGCCGCTGAGCAGGCTGCTGAGCAGCAGCAATGCCATCACGGGCCAGCTTGAGCGGAGGCTCTGTCGTACGTTCATGGTGGTGACGCTCCTTGCAACCTAGGGGATGGAACCTGTAACCCTTTGAATCGAGTGCATCGACATAATCTGCCGCCACCACTGGATTGCATCGGGCCAATCGGCTAAAAGATGCCCAGCGCGAAAAAGAGTTCAGAAGTGTGCTGCATTTATCCGAACAACAATAGTCGTTCCTTATTAGCCACTCCCCCAATTTTCGGCCGCTCGGCGCGTACTGATCGCGTCTGTTTTAGGCCCTAGAGAACAATATTCATGAAGAAGCTGTGTTTGCTGGGCTTGCTGGGCTTGCTGGTCAGCCTGGCCAGTCACCCTGCCCTGGCCGCCACCACGCCGGTATCGGCCCAGGAAAAACCCTTTTCCGATGCCGTCCTGCAGAACAAGGACGCCTTCATCGACAACCTGCTCAAGCAGATGACCCTCGATGAAAAGATCGGCCAGTTGCGCCTGATCAGCATCGGCCCGGAAATGCCCCGCGAGATGATCCGCAAGGAAATCGCCGCCGGCCGCATCGGCGGTACCTTCAACTCCATCACCCGCCCGGAAAACCGGCCGATGCAGGACGCGGCCATGCGCAGCCGGCTGAAGATCCCGATGTTCTTCGCCTATGACGTGATCCACGGCCACCGCACGATTTTCCCGATTCCCCTGGCCCTGGCGTCGAGCTGGGACATGGACGCCATCGGCCGCTCCGGGCGCATTGCCGCCCAGGAAGCCAGCGCCGACAGCCTGGACATCACCTTCGCGCCGATGGTCGACATCTCCCGCGACCCGCGCTGGGGCCGCACCTCCGAAGGCTTCGGCGAAGACACCTACCTGGTCTCGCGCATCGCCAAGGTCATGGTCAAGGCCTACCAGGGCGACAGCCCGAAGAACGCCGACAGCATCATGGCCAGCGTCAAGCACTTCGCCCTGTACGGCGCGGTGGAAGGCGGTCGCGACTACAACATCGTCGACATGAGCCCGGTGAAGATGTACCAGGACTACCTGCCGCCCTACCGCGCCGCGATCGACGCGGGTGCCGGCGGGGTGATGGTGGCGTTGAACTCGATCAACGGCGTGCCGGCCACCTCCAACACCTGGCTGATGAACGACCTGCTGCGCAAGGAGTGGGGCTTCAAGGGCCTGGCGGTGAGCGACCACGGCGCCATCGTCGAACTGATGCGCCACGGCGTCGCCAAGGACGGCCGCGAAGCCGCCAAGCTGGCGATCAAGGCCGGCATCGACATGAGCATGAACGACTCGCTGTATGCCAAGGAACTGCCGGGGCTGATCAAGTCCGGCGACGTCAGCCAGCGCGACCTGGACAACGCCGTGCGCGAAGTGCTGGCCGCCAAGTACGACATGGGTCTGTTCGCCAACCCCTACCTGCGCATCGGCAAGGCCGAAGAAGACCCGGCCGAGACCAACGCCGAAAGCCGCCTGCACCGCAGCGATGCCCGCGATGTGGCACGCCGCAGCCTGGTGCTGCTGAAGAACGCCAATGAAACCCTGCCGCTGAAAAAGGCCGGCAAGATCGCCCTGGTCGGCCCGCTGGCCAAGGCGCCGATCGACATGATGGGCAGTTGGGCCGCCGCCGGCGTGCCGGCGCAGTCGGTCACCCTGTTCGACGGCATGAGCAATGCCCTGGCCGACAAGGCGCAACTGATCTACGCCCGTGGCTCGAACATCACCGCCGACAAGGCAGTGGTCGACTACCTGAACTTCCTCAACTTCGATGCCCCGGAAGTGGTGGACGATCCACGCCCGGCGCAACAGATGATCGACGAAGCGGTGAAAGCCGCGCAGCAGGCTGACGTGGTGGTAGCCGCGGTGGGCGAATCGCGGGGCATGTCCCACGAGTCCTCGAGCCGTACCGACCTGCACATCCCGGCCAGCCAGCGCGAGCTGATCAAGGCCCTCAAGGCCACCGGCAAGCCGCTGGTGCTGGTGTTGATGAATGGCCGGCCGCTGGCGCTGCTCGACGAGAACGAACAGGCTGACGCGATCCTGGAAACCTGGTTCAGCGGCACCGAAGGCGGCAACGCCATCGCCGATGTGCTGTTCGGCGACTACAACCCGTCCGGCAAGCTGCCGATCACCTTCCCCCGTTCGGTGGGGCAGATCCCGACCTACTACAACCACCTGACCATTGGCCGGCCATTCACTCCGGGCAAACCAGGCAACTACACCTCGCAGTACTTCGACGACATCACCGGTCCGCTGTTTCCGTTCGGTTATGGCCTGAGCTACACCACCTTCAGCCTGTCGGACATGGCCCTGTCGTCGACCACCCTGAACAAGAGCGGCAAGCTCGACGCCAGCGTGACCCTGAAGAACACCGGCAAGCGCGACGGCGAAACCGTGGTGCAGCTGTATATCCAGGACGTGGCCGGCTCCATGATCCGTCCGATCAAGGAACTGAAGGACTTCCAGAAAGTGCAGCTCAAGGCCGGCGAACAGAAGGTGATCCGCTTCAGCATCAGCGAAGACGACCTGAAGTTCTACAACGCCCAGCTCAAGTACGCCGCAGAACCGGGCGAGTTCAAGGTCGAGATCGGCCTGGACTCCCGGGACGTCAAGCAACAGAGCTTCGAACTGCTGTAACCCTCCCCCTCAACCTCGCTCCTGCCCATGTAGGAGCGAGGCTTGCCCGCGATAGCGATTTCCCTGACACACCGCGTTGCCCACATCGCCAGCAAGCTTGGCTCCTACAGAAGCACAAGCCAGGCCAGGACTGGTTCAGTCGCGGCGATTGAGCAGGTTCACCACCAGCCGGTCCACCCAGCCCCAGATCCGCTGCTTGATCCGCCGCCACAGCGGGCGCTTCTTCCAGGCTTCGAGGCTGACTTCCTGGCTCTGCTCGAAGTCGGCGAGGAAGCTCGCGGCCACCGCATCGGTGAGTGGCAGGTCGAGGGCTTCGAGGTTGGCCTCGAGGTTGAAGCGCAGGTTCCAGTGATCGAAGTTGCACGAGCCAATGCTCACCCAGTCGTCGATCAGCACCATCTTCAGGTGCAGGAAACGCGGCTGGTATTCGAAGATCTTCACCCCGGCCCGCAGCAGGCGCGGGTAATAACGATGCCCGGCATACCGCACCGAAGGGTGATCGGTGCGCGGCCCGGTCAGCAGCAGGCGCACGTCCACCCCGCGCCCCGCCGCGCGCCGCAGGGAGCGCCGGACCTTCCAGGTCGGCAGGAAATACGGGGTCGCCAGCCAGATCCGCCGTTGCCCGCTGTTCAGCGCGCGCACCAATGATTGCAGAATGTCCCGATGTTGCCGGGCGTCGGCATAGGCCACCCGCCCCATGCCCTCGCCCTGGGCCGGCACCCGCGGCAGGCGTGGCAGACCGAAGTTCGACGCCGGCTTCCAGGCGGTGCGATGGCGGTTGGCGATCCACTGCCGGTCGAACAGTATCTGCCAGTCGAGCACCAGCGGCCCGCTGATTTCCACCATGACCTCATGCCAGTCGCAACTGTCCTGCAGCGGGTTCCAGAATTCATCGGTCACCCCGGTGCCGCCGACCACCGCCAGCTCCTGATCCACCAGCAGCAACTTGCGGTGGTCGCGGTACAGGTTGCGCACCCCGCGGCGCCAGCTCAGGCGATTGTAGAAACGCAGTTCGACCCCGGCGCCCATCAGGCGCTGACGCAGGCCCATGGTGAAGGCCAGGCTGCCGTAGTCATCGAACAGACAACGCACCCGCACCCCGCGCTCGGCGGCCTGGGTCAGGGCCTGGACCATGGCTTCGGCACAGGCGCCCGCCTCCACCAGGTACAGCTCCAGTTCCACCTGCTCACGGGCACGGGCAATCGCCACCAGCATCCGCGGGAAAAAACTCGGACCGTCGATCAGCAACTTGAAGCGATTACCTTCACGCCAGGGAAAGACCGCGCCCGCCATATCAGCGCGCCGTGAAGATCAGCACCGCACCCACCGGCACCGACAGACTGATCGCCGACAGACCGGCCGCCTTGCGCAGGGTTTCAAGCCCCGGCAGCAGGTCGAAATCGGCGGCATTGAGCACCAGCGGCTCCAGGGTCACCACCTGGAAGCGTCGGTCGTCCAGGCGCGTGGCCAGGAGTTCGGCGGTGTATTCGTGCTGTTTGCCGTGCAGGGTGACGTTGACCGGCAGACGCAGTTCGATCTGCGCGCCGGGCGCCAGGTCGTTGATCGGCCGCAGGTTGATCTGCGCATTGATCAGGGCATCGGGGTGCCGGTCGATCTCGAACAGCTCCTTGCGCATGCGCTCGTCGCGCAGCGGAATCCCGCTGTTGATCGAGTCCAGCTCGACTTCCAGCTGCGCCATGCCCTTGGCGTCGACCTTGCCGTGCAGGACCAGGAAGCGCTGGACTTCGGAGACATTGGCGTTTTTGGTGGTGACGAAAGACAGGCGCGAGGACTCGTTGTCCAGGTACCAGTTGGCCTGGGCCGGCCAGGCCGCGCAGGCCAGCAGCAAAGCGGCCAGGGCCTTGGGGAAAGAGGCGTTGAACATGGAAGACTCATGGGGTCGAGAAATCTGAGCCGAACCTTAACCGGCCCGCGTGCGCTTGCAAACAGCGACAGGGCCGTGAACGGCGAATACTCGGAGTGCATAAAGACGAAAAAGATCCCCAGTCCCCTGTAGCCGCTGCCGCAGGCTGCGATGGGTGCATTCCGACGCCGCGGCCCCGAACAGGGCAGACGGTGCTCCGGATACGCCGCAATGCCAAGCCGAGCGGCAGAGTCTAGATCAAGCTGCGCTCGACATCCTGGACAGTCGCCTCGAGGCTGGCCAGGTGCAGGCTCAGCACCCGCTCCACCGGTGCCTGGTCCATCGGCCAGTGCAGGGCCATGCTGCCCACCAGCCGGCCCTGGTCGCGAATCGGCAAGGCCACGGCGCGGATCAGGAACGGCAGCCGCACCGGGTACTCCCAATAACCCTCGGTACGCTGGCCGAACCCCTGATGCTGGGATTGTTCGCAGGCGCGGTACTGGTCCTCCTGGGGCACCCGGTCGCGGGCGGCCAGGCGCTGGACCTGGTCGTGATCCAGCTCGGCCAGGCACGCCTTGCCCATCGCCGAATGGAACAGGCTCGAATAGTGGCCGACGATCTGGCAGTTATGCGGATAACGTTTGCGCAGCACCGCCGGGATCGAGCTTTCCATGACCTCCAGGCGCTCGCCGTCGAAACACGACAGGTCGACCACCAGCCCGGTGCGCTCGCTCAACGCCTGCAACCAGGGCGCGGCGCGCTCCACCAGCTGCCGCTTGAAGCGTTGCTGCTGGTCGCCGAACAGCCGCCTGGCGCACAACCGGTAACGCCGGTCGCTCAGGCCGCGATAGATCCAGCCCTGCTCCTGCAACGTCAGGAGCATGCGCGACACCGTGGCCTTGGGCAGCGTCGTCAGGTAGTGCAGTTCCTCCAGGCCCAGGGCCTGGTGCTGGCCCAGCAGTTCGACGATCGCCAACGCCCGTTCGACCGAACGCACACTGCCGGTTTCTACCTTGCTGGCCATATGCCGACCTCCCTGATAAGCGGATGGATGAGCGTTTTACGCAGCAAGATGCGGGCCCGATAAACCCGCACACCCCGGTTCGAGGGTTACAACGGATGACCAGGCGGCCGGCGCCTGACCCACTGCGTCAGCTGTTCATGAGCATGACCGAGCTGCAACACCGCCCGGTCGGCCTGGGCCGGACCGATGATCTGCACGCCCATGGGCAGGCCCGCCGGATTGAAGCCGACTGGCACGCTGAGGCTCGGCAGGCCGGCCAGGGTCGGGCCGATCACCACCTCCATCCAGCGATGGTAGGTGTCCATCTCCCGCCCTCCGACAAAGCGTGGCCACGGCACCCCTGCATCGAAAGGGAACACCTGGGCGCTGGGCAATAGCAGGAAATCGTAACGTTCGAACAGGCGCTCCAGGGCCCGGTACCAGTCGCTGCGAATCTGCGAGGCGCGGTAGACATCCGCCGCGCTCAGGCCCAGCCCGCCCTCGACTTCCCACTGCGCCTCGGGTTTGAGCAGGTGGCGCTTCTGCGGATCGGCATACAGCGGCCCCAGGTTGCCCTGGACCAGCCAATGCCGGTGTACCAGCCAGCACTGCCACAGCGTCGCCATGGAGAATTCCGGCTGGCAGGCCTCGACCTCGCAGCCCAGTTGGCGAAAATCCCCCAGCGCCGACTCGCACAGCGCCAGCACGCCATCGTCCATGGCCAGGTAGCCGTCGAAGTCCCCCAGCCAGCCCAGACGCGCGCCGCGAAAGTCCCGCTGCAAGGGCTCGTTGAAGATCGCCGGATCCTCCTTCAGCGACAAGGGTACCCGCGAGTCGTACCCGGCCTGGGTGGCCAGCAGGCGGGCGATATCGGCCACGCTGCGGCCCATAGGGCCTTCAGTGGCCAGTTGCTGGACGAACAGCTCCGGCGCCGGGCCATGGGGTACCCGGCCCTGGGACGGGCGCAGGCCAAAGACGTTATTGAAGGCCGCCGGGTTGCGCAACGAGCCCATCATGTCGCTGCCATCGGCCACCGGCAGCATGCGCAGCGCCAGGGCCACCGCCGCCCCGCCACTGCTGCCGCCGGCATTCAGCCTCGGGTCATAGGCGTTGCCGGTGGTGCCGAACACCTTGTTGTAGGTTTGCGAGCCCAGGCCGAACTCCGGCACGTTGCTCTTGCCGACGATGATCGCCCCGCTGGCCCGGACCCGCTCCACGCAGATGGCGTCGTGGGCCGGTATCTGTTCGGCGAACAGTGGCGAGCCCAGGGTCGTGCGCAGCCCGGCGGTGGCCGCCAGGTCCTTGATCGCCTGGGGCATGCCGTGCATCCATCCCTGGGATTGGCCCCGGTCCAGCTGGCGGTCGCGCTCCTCGGCCTCGGCCAGCAATACCCGGCGCTCGCGCAGGGACACCAGGGCATTGACCCGGGGGTTGCAGCGCTCGATCCGGTCCAGGTAGGCCGACATCACTTCGCGACAGGAAAACCTGCGGGCGTGGATAGCCCGGGACAGTTCGACGGCGCCCAGCTCAACGATGGGCCCAAAGTCTTGTGCTGCGATATCCATCAAGGTTTCACCCCGAAATTCAGTGCACTCGGTTTCTTCTCCCTGGGTGCCTCATGCAGGCAATAAGTGCCCAGCAGCGTCAGCACACAGGCAAACAATACATAAAACGCCGGGGCCACCGGGGTGCCCAGCACCTTGCTGAGCCAGGTCACGATCAGCGGGGCAAAACCGCCGAAGACCATGACCGCTACGTTGTAGGCCACCGATACGCCGGTGGAACGCACCTGCACCGGGAACTGTTCGGCCAGCGCTGTCGGTGCCGGGCCGAAGAAACCGCCGATGGCGCTGCACAGCAGTACCTGCATCACCAGCAGCCGCTCGATCGAGGGCGCCGCGGCCACCCAGACGTACAGCGGGTACACCATGACAAAAAACGCCAGGGTGAAGGCCAGCAACACCGGACGCCGCCCCAGCCGGTCCGACAGGGCGCCGGACAACGGAATCACCACCGTCATCAGCGCCACCGCGAACATCTGCACCAGCAACACCTGGTCCAGCGGCAAGCCGAGGTTCTTGTGGGCAAAGGTCGGCATGTTCACCAGCACCACGTAGAAGGACACCGTCGCGCCGCAGGCCAGGCCCATGGACACCAGGATGCTGCGCCGGTGCTCGCGTAGCACCTGCATCAGGCCCGGACCGTTGCCGCGCACCTGCTTGCGGGCCTCGACGAAGGCTTCCGGCTCTTCCATGTACTTGCGGATCCACAGGCCCACCGGACCGATCAGCAGGCCGATGACGAACGGCAGACGCCAGCCCCACAGATCGAGATCCTCGGGCGAAAACAGATGGGTGACCAGCGCCACCATCGCCGCACCGGAGAACACCGCCAGACATTGCCCGACCAGTTGCCAGGAGCCGTACAGACCCTTGCGGTGCGCCGGTGCGCTTTCCACCAGGAAGGCCGTGGCGCTGGCATATTCGCCACCGGTGGCGAAGCCCTGCAGCATCCGCGCGACCACAATCATCAGCGGCGCGCCCATGCCGATGGCCGCGTAGTTGGGGGCAAAGGCGATCAGGGCGATAGAGACCGTCATCAGGCGGATGATCAGTTGCATGGCGGCCTTGCGGCCTTTGCGGTCCGAATACATGCCCAGCAGGACGCCGCCCACCGGGCGCATGAAAAAGCCCACGCCGAAGGTGGCCAGGGCCATCAGCAGCGAGGCGTACTCGTCGTCGGAGGGGAAAAACTGCCGGGCGATGATGCTGGCCAGAAAGCCGTAGACGATGAAGTCGTACCACTCCAAGGCGTTGCCGATCACGGCGGCGACCACTTGCCGGGTACGCGAAACACTGGATCTCGGGGTATGCATGAGCGCTGTCCTTCTA
>NZ_JACNAC010000104.1:0-9721 GCF_017349775.1 Pseudomonas sp. GW460-12-10-14-TSB1 | reverse complement strand
CAAGGGCTGGCGCGACAGCTACAGCCGCATGTGCCGCGCATTCACCCCGCCCCGTCCCGACAGCCTGCGGGTCAGCGAATTGCAACTGGCCGGGGTCCCGCTGCGCGCCTATTGCCCCGCCAGCTCGATGCCCGCAGCCGGCTGGCCCTGCCTGCTGTACCTGCACGGTGGCGGCTGGGTGGTGGGCGACCTGGATTCCCACGATTTCATCACCGCCTACCTGGCGGCGCAGCTGCAGGTGCTGGTGATTGCCGTGGGTTACCGCCTGGCGCCCGAGCATCCGTTTCCCGCCGCCTTCGACGATTGCCTGGCGGTCTGGCGCGCCTTGCAGGCCGGCGCCAGCTCCTTTGCCCTGGATCCGCGGCGGCAGTTGGTGATCGGCGACAGCGCCGGCGGCAACCTCGCCGCGGCCCTGTGCCTGGCCCTGCGCGATGCCGGCGAGCCCTTGCCCGCCGCCCAGGTGCTGCTGTACCCCGGCCTCGGCGGCGCCGCCGACCTGCCCTCGCGCAGCCAGTGCGCCGACGCGCCCCTGCTCGGCAGCAACGACCTGAACGCCTACCAGGCCCTGTACCTGCCAGGCCCGCCCCAACGTTCGCCCTATGCCCGGCCCTTGCTGGCCACGGACTTGCGCGGCCTGCCCGCGGCCTTTATCGCCCTGGCGCAGTTCGACCCGCTGCGCGACGACGGCGAGCTGTATCACCAGCGCTTGCTGGCCGCCGGCGGCCACAGCCAGCTGTACCCGGGCCTCGGCCTGGTGCATGGCTGCCTGCGGGCCCGGGGCCTGGCGCCGGAGGTGGATGCGCTGTATGGCGCCTTGCTCGACTATCTACGGGGCTGCCTCGAATAGCCTTTCTTCAGCGACACCGCGTGGCCCTTATCGCGGTAAGCCTCGCTCCTACGAAGAGCCCATCACGCGCATGACTTCCCCCGTAGGAGCGAGGCTTGCCCGCGACCACCTGCAACGCAGGTGCCAGACACCTCCCTCTGCCAAAGAAGACCGCCAGCGGTCGGCCGCATGACATTTTTTTCATCCCGCTGGCGCTGATCGCGCTTGACGGCGAAAGCGCTTTGCTGTTTCCTGAAACCGGTTTCAGCGATGCGGCAGAACGTCGCACCTGAAACCGGATACGCCCATAACAAGAACGCCAATGACAGGTCGCCGCCCGTGAACAGTTTTTCCGCCGCCCAGCGCAGCCGCGTCACCATGCTCGATGTCGCCGAACGCGCCGGGGTCTCCAAGGCCAGCGTGTCGCGCTTTATCGGCGAAGACCGCGCCCTGCTCTCCGATGCCATCGCCCTGCGCATCGAACAGGCGATAGCCGAACTGGGCTACCGCCCGAACCAGATGGCCCGCGGCCTGAAACGCGGACGCACTCGCCTGATCGGCATGCTGGTGGCCGATATCCGCAACCCCTATTCGATTGCCGTGATGCACGGCGTGGAAACCGCCTGCCGCCAGCACGGCTACAGCCTGGTGGTGTGCAACACCGACCGCGACGACGAGCAGGAACGCCAGCACCTGGCCAACCTGCGCTCGTACAACATCGAAGGCCTGATCGTGAACACTCTGGGCCATCATCTGGACGAACTGCGCGAACTGCATCGGGAAATGCCCATGGTCCTGGTGGACCGCAAGGTCGAGCAGTTGCACAGCGACCTGGTCGGCCTGGACAACCCGCAAGCCGTGCGCAGCGCCATCGAACACTTGCAAAAGCGCGGCTATCGCGACCTGCTGCTGGTCAGCGAACCCTATGACGGCACCAGCTCGCGGCTCGAACGCAGCAACAGTTTCAAGGCGCAGATCCAGCAGCGCCCGACCTTGCAAGGCGCGGTGGTGGAAACCGGCACCACGCTGAACCAGCAGCTGCAACAGTTCCTTGCCGCCCCCGGCCCTGGCCCGAAAGCCCTGTTCTGCGCCAACGGCGTCGCCGCCCTGGCCGCGACCCGGGCCTTGCGCGAACTGGGCTGCCCGCTGTTCGACGAAATCGGCCTGATCGCCCTCGACGACCTCGACTGGTATCCGCTGGTGGGCACCGGCATCACCGCCCTCGCCCAGCCCACCGAGCGCATCGGCGCCAGCGCCTTCGAATGCCTGCTCAAGCGCTTGCGCGGCGATGTCGAGCCGCTGCGGGTGCTGGACTTCCCGGCCGAGCTGATCGTCCGCGGTTCCACCCAACAAAGAGGAACCCTGTAGCCGCTGCTGAAGGCTGCGGCTACAAGGAATGCGGCAAGCAACGGAATGCAGGCAGCCAATTTTCACGCTTTTTTTTGCAAAGAAATGAAACCGGTTTCAGAGGCCATGACCATGAATAAATCGCCTGTCTCCATCAGCCTTTCCAGCTACGGCGCCGACCGCGTCCGTGAGCAGGGCCAGGGCAGTTTCATCGAGGTGCTGGCCGCCGCCGGTGCGTCGCGCATCGAATGGCGCGAAGAGCTGCTGACCGTCGAAGACCCGTCCCAACTGGCCCAGGCCACCCGCGAGCGGCAACTGGAAAGTGTGTTTTCTTCGCCGCTGGAACTCTGGGTGGCCGGGCGTTCCCGGGCCAACCCGCTGCTGGAACAGGCGCTGCAACGGGCCGAGGCCTTCGGCGCGAAAAGCCTCAAGGTGTCCCTGGGCTATTTCACCGAGCACAACGACCTGCCCCAGTTGGCCCTGCTGCTGGCGCAGTCCCCGGTACAGCTGCTGGTGGAAAACGACCAGACCCTGCACGGCGGGCGCATCGAACCCTTCCAGCGCTTCTTCGCCGAAGTCGAGCGCCACCGCCTGCCAGTGCAGATGACCTTCGACATCGGCAACTGGCAATGGCAGGACCAGTCCGCCTCCGCCGCCGCGCGCCTGCTGGGCCGGCATGTCGGCTACGTGCACTGCAAGGCCGTGGCCCGGCGCGCCGATGGCAAGCTGGTGGCGATACCGCCGGGCATGGCCGACCTGCATCTGTGGGAACAATTGCTGCGGCACATGACTCAAGGGGTTACCCGGGCCGTGGAATACCCGCTGCAAGGCGAAGACCTGGTGCAGCTGACCCGCGAACACGTCGCCACCCTCGCCCGCCTTGGCCAGCCCCGCCTGGAGCACGCCCATGTCTGAGCTCGATATCCTGTCGTTCGGTGAAACCATGGCAATGTTCGTCGCCGAACAGAGCGGCGACCTGGCCCGGGTCGGCCACTTCCACAAACGCATCGCCGGCGCCGACAGCAACGTGGCCATCGGCCTGTCGCGCCTGGGCTTCAAGGTCGGCTGGCTGAGCCGGGTCGGCGCCGACTCCCTGGGGCGTTTCGTCGTCGACAGCCTGCAGGCCGAAGGCGTGGACTGCCGCTTCGTCGCCACCGACCCGCGGCATCCCACCGGTTTCCAGCTCAAGTCCCTGGAAGAGCACGGCGACGATCCGCGGGTGGAATACTTCCGCCGCGGTTCGGCGGCCAGCCACCTGAGCGTCGCCGACATCGCCCCCGAACTGCTGCGCGCCCGTCACCTGCACGCCACCGGCATTCCCCCGGCGCTCTCGACCTCGGCCCGTGACCTGTCCCACAGCCTGATGAGCAAGATGCGCGCGGCCGGCCGCAGTGTGTCTTTCGACCCGAACCTGCGGCCCAGCCTGTGGGGCAGCGAAAAGCTGATGATCCACGAAATCAACCGCCTGGCCGTGCTCGCCCATTGGGTGCTGCCGGGCCTGAGCGAAGGCCGCCTGCTGACCGGTTATGAAGACCCGGCCGACATCGCCGCGTTTTACCTGGACCAGGGCGTCGAGGCCGTGGCGATCAAGCTCGGTGCCCATGGCGCCTATTACCGCACCCATCTGCACGAAGGTTTCGTCGAGGCCGTGCCGGTGCCCCAGGTGGTCGACACCGTGGGCGCCGGCGACGGCTTTGCCGTCGGCCTGATCAGCGCCCTGCTGGAAAACCACAGCGTCGCCGAGGCGGTGCAGCGCGCCAACTGGATCGGCAGCCGCGCAGTGCAGAGCCGGGGCGACATGGAAGGCCTGCCGACCCGCGACGAGCTGCCCGTGGCCGCCGCGCGAACGCTCGCCAGCAGGCCCGCCACAACGGAAACCCTGCAAGCCCTATAGCGACAAAACCGTGAAGACACCTCAACCCGACTGAACCCTTGCATTACCTGTTGCGACAAAAACAACAAGCTCAGGAGCACCCTTATGCAAACGCTGAAACTCGCCACCCGCCGCTGGTGGTACATCATGCCCATCGTGTTCATCACCTACAGCCTGGCGTACCTGGACCGCGCCAACTACGGGTTCGCCGCCGCCTCCGGGATGGCCGCCGACCTGATGATCACCCCGGGCCTGTCGTCCCTGCTCGGCGCCTTGTTCTTCCTCGGTTACTTTTTCTTCCAGGTACCGGGGGCGATCTACGCGCAAAAACACAGCGTGAAGAAGCTGATCTTCGTCAGCCTGATCCTCTGGGGCGGCCTGGCCACCCTCACCGGCGTGGTGTCCAACGCCTACATGCTGATCGCCATCCGCTTCATGCTCGGGGTGGTCGAGGCCGCGGTGATGCCGGCGATGCTGGTCTACCTGTGCCACTGGTTCACCCGGGCCGAACGCTCGCGGGCCAACACCTTCCTGATCCTCGGCAACCCGGTGACCATGCTCTGGATGTCGGTAGTCTCGGGGTACCTGGTGGAGCATTTCAGCTGGCGCTGGATGTTCATCATCGAAGGCTTGCCGGCGGTGCTCTGGGCCTTTATCTGGTGGCGCCTGGCCGATGACCGCCCAAGCGCGGCGAAATGGCTCAGCGACCAGGAAAAACACGACCTGGAAAGCGCCCTGGCCGCCGAACAGGTGGGCATCAAGGCGGTGAAGAACTACGCCGAAGCCTTCCGCTCGCCCAAGGTGATCATCCTCGCCCTGCAGTTCTTCTGCTGGAGCATCGGCGTCTACGGCTTCGTGCTGTGGCTGCCGTCGATCCTCAAGCACGGCGCGCAGATGGACATGGTCGAGGCCGGCTGGCTGTCGGCGCTGCCTTACCTGGCAGCGGTGATCGCCATGCTCGGGGTGTCCTGGGGCTCGGACCGGATCCAGAAGCGCAAGCGTTTCGTCTGGCCGCCGCTGCTGATCGCCTCCTTCGCCTTCTACGGCTCCTACCTGCTGGGCGCCGAGCACTTCTGGTGGTCCTACAGCCTGCTGGTGCTCGCCGGCGCCTGCATGTACGCGCCTTACGGACCGTTCTTCGCCATCGTCCCGGAGATCCTCCCGGCCAACGTCGCCGGCGGCGCCATGGCGCTGATCAACAGCATGGGCGCCCTGGGCTCGTTCGGCGGCTCCTACCTGGTGGGCTACCTGAACAGCGCCACCGGCTCGCCGGGCGCCTCCTACCTGCTGATGAGCGGCGCGCTGCTGCTGTCGGTGCTGCTGACCATCTTTCTCAACCCGGGCGCCAGCGACCGCAGCCGCACCGTGCTGCCGGTACGTCGCCGCCTGGCGCATTCCTGAATCGAACAAGGTGAACCCCATGAAAAAACAGGTCGTGCTGTACAAGAAACTCTCGCCGCCGTTGATGGCCCGCCTGCATGAGCAGGCCCAGGTGACCCTGATCGAAGACCTCGGCGCCCAAGGCCTGGCCAAACTGCGCGGTGCCCTGCCCGCCGCCCAGGGCCTGCTCGGCGCCAGCCTGCGCCTGGATGCCGAACTGCTGGACCTGGCGCCGCAGCTGGAAGCCGTGGCCAGCGTGTCGGTGGGTGTCGACAACTACGACATCGACTACCTGACCCAACGCGACATCCTGCTCAGCAACACCCCGGACGTGCTCACCGAAACCACCGCCGACACCGGTTTCGCCCTGATCCTGGCCAGCGCCCGGCGCGTGGTGGAGCTGGCCAACCTGGTGCGCGCCGGCCAGTGGAACCGCAATATCGGCCCGCTGCATTTCGGCAGCGACGTGCACGGCAAGACCCTGGGCATCATCGGCATGGGGCGGATCGGCGAAGCCCTGGCCCAGCGCGGCCATTTCGGCTTCGGCATGCCGGTGATCTACCACAGCAACAGCCCGAAGCCAGCGGTGGAGCAGCGTTTCGGCGCCCGCTACTGCAGCCTGCCGCAGCTGCTGCAACAGGCCGACTTCATCTGCCTGACCCTGCCGCTGACGGACCAGACCCTGGGCCTGATCGGCCGCGAAGAGTTCGCCCTGATGCGCCCGGACAGCATCTTCATCAATATTTCCCGGGGCAAGGTGGTGGACGAACAGGCGCTGATCGAGGCTTTGCAGCAGCGGCGGATTCGCGCGGCCGGGCTGGATGTGTTCGAGCGTGAACCCCTGGGCCACGACTCGCCGCTGTTGCAGCTGAACAATGTGGTGGCCACCCCGCATATCGGCTCGGCGACCTTCGAGACCCGCGAGGCCATGGCCCGCTGCGCCGTCGACAACCTGCTGGCGGCCCTGGCCGGACAGCGCCCGGCCAACCTTGTGAACCCCCAGGCCTGGGAACGCCGCAAGGCTGCGGTTTGAGCCCTGCATTCGCTGGATCTGACACAACCCTGTAGGAGCGAGGCTTGCCCGCGATGAACGTGAGAGCGCCGCGTACATCCAGCCAATACGCGTCTTCGTTAACGACCATCGCGAGCAAGCTTCGCTCCTACATGATCAAGCGCAGCCCACAGTCGGCAGCGGCAGCTACGAACGCTTGACCGGCCGGCCTTCAAGCAGATCCTGGGTACAACGGACGATACGCTGGCAGGCATCCGCCAGGCGCTGCTGGTCCACCACCAGACCGATGCGGATATGCCCCGCCGCGCTGGGGCCGAAGGCCTCGCCGGCGAGCACCGAGACGCCGTGCCCTTCCAGCAGCAGCTCGGCGAATTGCTGGGCGCCCAGGCCGGTTTCCCGCACATCGACCATGACGAACATGCCGCCATCGGGCTTGACCGGTTTCAGCCCCGGGCATTGGCTCAACTGCGCGCACACCAGGTCGCGGCGCTGGCGATACTCCTCGCGCATCTGTTCCAGTTCCGGCAGGTCGGCATCCAGCGCCACCACCGCGGCGTTCTGCACGAAGTCCGGCAGCCCGTACAGCATGCACAACGCCAGATCGCTCAGGTGCCCGGCCAGGGCCTGGGGCGCCACCACCCAGCCGACCCGCCAGCCAGTCATGGCATGGGACTTGGACAGGCTGTTGATGGTCGCCGTGCGTTCGGCCATGCCCGGCAGGCTGCCGGGGCTGATGTGTTCGCCGTCGAACAGCAGGTCGCTGTAGACCTCGTCGGAGATCAGCCACAGGTCATGCTCGACGCACAGTCGCGCCAGGGCCCGCCAGGTTTCCCGGGACAGGCTGGCGCCGGAGGGGTTGTTCGGGCTGTTGAGCATCAGCGCGCGGGTCTTGGGGGTGATGCGCGCAGCGACCGCCGCCGGTTCGACGCGAAAGCCGTTCTCCGGGCGCACCGGAATCGGCAGCACCTTGGCCCCGCAGGCGCCGAACACCCCTTCGTAGGTGACGTACATGGGCTCGGCGACCAGCACCTCGTCGCCGGGGTCGAGCAGGCACTGGGCCACGGAAAACACCGCGCATTGCGCCCCCGGCAGCACCACCACGTGCTCGGCGTCCACCGCCTGGCCGCTGCGGGTGGCATGCCTATGGGCGATGCGGGTGCGCAGCGAACGGTTGCCGCGCACCTCCGAATAGTGGGTGTCGCCCGCCAGCAGGCTATCGATGGCGGCCTGGACGATCGGCCTGGGGGTGTCGAAATCCGGGTCGCCGATGGTCAGCAGCAGCACATCGACGCCCTGCTCGCGCAGCTCCAGGGCGCGGTAGTGAATCTGCCAGGCCGCGGCACCTTCGCCGGCGATCCGTTGGGTCAAGGCTGAATAGCGCATCTCGCTCTCCTTGGGCACGCATTCCAACAACCCTAACTCAAATCACAAAGCGCGCCACCATCGCATTCAAATCCACCGCCAGGCGCGACAGCTCATGGCTGGCGGCGCTGGTCTGGTTGGCCCCGGCGGCCGACTGGGTGGCCAGGTCGCGGATGTTCACCAGGTTGCGATCGACCTCGCGGGATACCTGGGCCTGCTCTTCCGAGGCGCTGGCGATCACCAGGTTGCGCTCGTTGATCAGGTTGATCGATTCGGCGATCTGCTCCAGGGCCACACCGGCGGCGCGGGCCATTTCCAGGGTGCTCTGGGTACGCTGGTTGCTCTGCTGCATCGACTGCACCGCCTCGCCGGTGCCGTTCTGGATGCCGGCGACCATCTTTTCGATTTCCTGGGTCGATTGCGCGGTGCGATGGGCCAGGGCCCGCACCTCGTCGGCCACCACCGCGAAACCGCGCCCGGCCTCGCCGGCGCGGGCCGCCTCGATGGCCGCGTTGAGGGCCAGCAGGTTGGTCTGCTCGGCGATGGCGCGGATCACGTCCAGCACCTTGCCGATGTCGCGGCCCTGGGTGGCCAGGCCTTCGATCATCACCGAAGTGCTTTGCACGTCGTGGGTCATGGTCTGGATCGCGTCGACGGTCTCCACCACCCGGTCGCGGCCTTCGCGGGCGGCCTGGGTCGACTGGTGCGAGGCTTCGGAAGTCGACACGGCGTTACGCGCCACTTCTTCCACCGCGGCGGTCATTTCGTTGACCGCGGTGGCCGCCTGTTCGATTTCGTTGTTCTGCTGCTGCAAGCCACGGGAGGCTTCCTCGGTGACCGCGCTGAGCTCTTCCGAGGCCGAGGCCAGCTGGGTGGCCGAGCCGGAAATCTGCTCGATGGTCTTGCGCAGGTTGCCTTGCATGTCGCTCAGGGCGCCAAGCAAGCGGGCCGGCTCATCCTTGCCGTCGATCTCGATGGCCTTGGTCAGGTTGCCCGCGGCGATGGTCTGCGCGGCCAGCACCGCGCGGTTCAACGGGGTGACGATGCTGCGGGTCAGCAGCAGGGCCAGCACCACCGTGAGCAGGGCCGCGATCACCGCCACGACGATGATGCCGGTGATGGCGCTGCGGTAATGCTCACCGGCCAGGTTAGACGCCTGGGTGGCCCCGGCCTTGTTGATCTCCACCAGTTTGTTCAGCTGTTCGCCCATCTGGTCGGTGCCGTCCTTGATCCGCGTATTGATCAGGGTGCGCAGCTCCTCGAGCTTGTTCTGTCGCGACAGCTCCATCATGTCGTTCTGCGCCTGCAGGTACTTGTCCAGGGTGGCCGCGAAGGTCTTGTACAGGGCCACTTCCTCTTCCCCCGCCGGCAAGGCGGCATAGCTGGCCTGGGCCTGCTTGAGCTTGTCCACCAGCACGCCAATGCGCGTCTGCGCTTCCTGCAGGCCGGCCGGCTCGCGGTTGACCAGCACGCGGAACGAGAGAATCCGCAGGCGCAGCACGTTTTCGGTGACGTTGCCGAGGAACCCTACGCTGGGCAATTGGTTGCTTTCCATTTCGAGGGAGGCCTGTCGGATGATCGACATGCGGTTGACGGCGAACACACCCAGCGCGATGACCAGCAACGCGATGAACGCAAAACCGAGGAAAGCTCGAGGCGCGATATTCATATTACGTAGGGACATAGGATGACTCTCGGGAATTGAGGACTGCGAGCATCCATGCACTGAACCCTGTCACCAGCGGCGGCTGGTAGCCTGACAGGTGGGCGCCACTGTTGTAGTTGGTCTTGGCCCTGATACCGATATCGGCAGCGCTTGAGGTTTTTTGCAGGCTCCTGAGAAAAATATTTTCGCTGGCCGGCGAGTGTTTCACCGCTGAGACAGATGGCCTCGCGCCACTACCCCCCCCATGACCAACCC
>NZ_JACNAC010000103.1:0-10118 GCF_017349775.1 Pseudomonas sp. GW460-12-10-14-TSB1 | reverse complement strand
TTTCCCGCCGTAGATCTGGTCGAAGATCCCGCCATCGTTGAAGTGGGTCTTCTGCACGGTGCGCCAGTCGCCGAAGGTTTTTTCCACCGACAGGAAGTCGACTTTCGGGAAACGGTCGGTGTACTTGGCCAGGACTTTCGGGTCCCGTGGGCGCAGGTAGTTGTTGGCGGCGATTTCCTGGCCTTGCGGCGACCACAGGTACTTCAGGTATTCCTCGGCCGCGGCGCGCGAGCCTTTCTTGTCGACCACCTTGTCCACCACCGACACTGGCGGCTCGGCTTCGGCGGAAACACTCGGGTAGATGACTTCGAACTGATCGCGGCCGAATTCGCGGGCGATCATTTCCGCTTCGTTCTCGAAGGTCACCAGCACGTCGCCGATCTGGTTGGTCATGAAGGTGGTGGTCGCGGCGCGGCCGCCGGTATCGAGCACCGGTGCCTGCTTGAACAGCTTGCCGACGAAGTCCTTGGCCTTGTTCTCGTCGCCACCGTTCTTCAGCACATAACCCCAGGCCGACAGGTAGGTGTAGCGGCCGTTACCCGAAGTCTTGGGGTTCGGCACTATCACCTGCACGCCATCCTTGAGCAGGTCCGGCCAGTCTTTCAGGGCCTTGGGGTTGCCCTTGCGCACGATGAACACAGTGGCCGAGGTGAAGGGCGCGCTGTTGTTCGGCAGGCGGGTCACCCAGTTGTCCGGCACCAGCTTGCCGTTGTCCGCCAGGGCGTTGATGTCGGTGGCCATGTTCATGGTGATGACATCGGCCGGCAGGCCGTCGATCACCGAGCGCGCCTGTTTGCTGGAGCCGCCGAAGGACATCTGCAGGGTGATGTTCTCGTTGTGCTCGGCCTGCCAGTGCTTCTGGAAGGCGCTGTTGTAGTCCTTGTAGAAGTCTCGCATCACGTCGTAGGAAACGTTGAGCAGGGTCGGGGCGGCCTGGGCGACGCTGCCCAGTGCCAGGCCGGCGGCCAGGAGAGAGGCGCTAACGAGTTTTTTCACTGCACATTCCTTTTATTAGAGAGTGAAGGCAATTTGCCGCCGACTATAGCCGGGGCGGTATATCTCTTTAAAGATTAAAAAGTGCTTTGCTTATTCAGTTTCCCTGAACCACTTTCGGGAACAGCGCATTGCCGCACCGCGAGCAGAACGCGGCGCCGTGTTCATGGTTGTCTTTACGGCACACCGGGCAGTCGTGCTTGAGCTGTTCGCCGCGCATGGCATTGGCCAGTTCCGCGGTGAAGATCCCGGTGGGCACGGCGATGATCGAGTAACCGGTGATCATCACCATCGACGAAATGATCTGGCCGATCACGGTCTTGGGCACTATGTCGCCGTAGCCGACGGTGGTCAGGGTGACGATGGCCCAATAGATGCCCTTGGGAATGCTGGTGAAGCCGTGTTCCGGGCCTTCGACCACATACATCAGGGTGCCGAACACCGTCACCAGGGTGCAGACGCTGAGCAGGAACACCAGGATCTTCTGTTTGCTGCCGCGCAAGGCGTCGAGCAGGTAGTGGGCCTGCTTGAGGTAGGGGCTGAGCTTGAGCACGCGGAAGATGCGCAGCATGCGGATCACCCGGATGATCAGCAGGTACTGGGCGTCGCTGTAATACAGGGCGAGGATCCCCGGCACGATGGCCAGCAGGTCCACCAGCCCATAGAAACTGAAGGCGTAGCGCAGCGGCTTGGGCGAGCAATACAGGCGCAGGCCGTATTCGATGGCGAAGATCAGGGTAAAACCCCATTCGATATAGGCCAGCACATTGGCGTAGTTCTGATGCACCTCGTCGATGCTGTCGAGGATCACGATCACCAGGCTGGCGAGGATGATCAGCAACAGGATGCTGTCGAAGCGCCGACCGGCCACGGTGTCGGTCTGGAAAATCATGACGTAGAGGCGCTCGCGCCAGTGCTTGTCGGTGTCCGTGGTGCTGTCCATGTTGTTCGCCTGAATCGAAGGTCAGCGAAGCCTAGGGGGATTGGCCCCGGTAGCGCAAGGTGTGCTGTCCACGGCAGCCTGGCGCAGCACTCGGGTTGCCGCACGGACCAGCCAGCAAGCGAGGATAAAGGGCGCGGTGAGAGCGGGCAGGCCCAACGCGGCGAAGCCCGGGGCGAGCAGCAGCGCCAGGGCCATTCCCGGTAGCGCCAGCCAGGAGCGGCGGCGGTCCTGGCTCAGGGCCAGGGCAACCAGGGCGCTGTTGTAGCCACCAAGGCCCTGCAAGGCGCTGGCCTGTTCCTGTTGCAGCAGGGCGAAGCCCAGACCCGCCGCCGAACCGAACAGCGCCCAGGCGGCCGCTCGGCGGTTGGCCAATAACAGCCCCAAGGCGATCAACACCCCGGCCAGCGGATGCTCGAGGAACATCACCTGGCCGAGCCCCTGGATCAGTGCCTGCAGCAGCGCCAGCGTATCGGGCTCGGCCCAGGGCGCTTCGACACTGGCGGGCAGCGGTGCGGCCAGGCCCAGCAGCAACCAGCCGAGGCCGACGAAGGGCGCGGTGTAGGCCGGTAGACAATATGGGGCACGGGCGCGCTTGAGCCATTGCTGGGTGAGGATCGCACTGACGCCGCTGCAGGCGATGATCAGCGGTGGCAGCAGCACCGACCAGTCGAAGCGCAGGCTCAGGAGCAGGCCAAGCAAGACCCCGTTGTAGCTGAACAGTCCGGCTTGCCGGTCGGCCTTGGCATAACCCCGGCGCTGCGCGGTAAGCAGCCCGGCCACACCGCCCAGCAGCGCGCCGCCGAGCAGCGCTGGAGCGGTCAGCAGGATGGCCAGCATGCACAGCAGGCCGCACAGCGGATGGCGCTGGAGGAAGATCTGGCTGAAGCCGTTGAGCAGGGCGGTGGCCCAGTCGGGGCAGTGCGCGTTGAAGTGTTCTGAAGGCATGGAAGGTCGATTTCTGTAGCCGCTGCCGCAGGCTGCGATTGACCGATACGGTCGCGGCGCCCTTGCGGTCGTCGAAGCCCCTACGGGGCTTATCGCAGCCTGCGGCAGCGGCTACAGGGGACTCAGATCAGGGTTTCGATGCGCAGCGAGTTGGTCGAGCCCGGCTGGCCGAACGGCACGCCAGCGGTGATCAACAGGGTGTCGCCACGTTTGGCCATGCCTTGCGCCTGGGCGATTTCCAGGGCGGTGGAGCAGACCTCGTCGACCTGGCGCAGGCGGTCGTTGACCACCGAGTGCACGCCCCAGGCCACCGTCAGGCGGCGCGCGGTGGACAGGTTCGGCGTCAGGTTGAGGATCGGCACCCTCGGCCGTTCCCGGGCCGCGCGCAGGCTGGAGCTGCCGGACTCGCTGTAGTTCACCAGCACCGCCACCGGCAGGATGCCGCTGATACGGCGGATCGCACAGCTGATGGCATCGGACACCGTGGCTTCGGCCTGGGGCCGGCTGACGTCGAGCTGGGTCTGGTAGTCCGGGCCGCTTTCCACCTGGCGGATGATCTTGCTCATCATCTGCACCGCTTCCAACGGGTATTCGCCGGACGCGGTTTCCGCCGAGAGCATCACCGCGTCGGCGCCTTCGGCCACCGCGTTGGCCACGTCCGTGACCTCGGCCCGGGTCGGGGCGGGGGAGAAGCGCATGGATTCGAGCATCTGCGTGGCCACCACCACCGGTTTACCCAGTTGGCGACAGGTGCCGATGATGTTCTTCTGGATCTGCGGCACGCTTTCGGCGGGCACTTCGACCCCCAGGTCGCCACGGGCCACCATGATCGCGTCGCTCAATTCGGCGATCTCGCGCAGTTGAGTGACTGCCGAGGGTTTCTCGATCTTGGCCATCAGGAACGCCTTGTCGCCGATCAGCGCGCGGGCTTCGCGAATGTCCTCGGGGCGCTGCACGAACGACAGGGCGACCCAGTCCACCCCCAGTTCCAGGCCGAAGTCCAGGTCGCGGCGATCCTTGGCGGTCAGCGGGCTGAGGTCGAGCACCGCCTGCGGGACGTTGACGCCCTTGCGGTCCGACAGCTCGCCGCCGTTGAGCACTGTGGTGTCGATGGCGTCGGCGTGTTTGGCGGTGACCCGCAGGCGCAGCTTGCCATCGTCCAGCAGCAGGTCCATGCCCGGCTCCAGGGCCGTGATGATTTCCGGGTGGGGCAGGTTGACCCGGCGCTGGTCGCCCGGGGTGCTGTCCAGGTCCAGGCGCAGGGCCTGGCCGCGATGCAGCTGGACCTTGCCTTCGGCGAACTTGCCGACTCGCAGTTTCGGGCCTTGCAGGTCCATCAGGATGCCCAGCGGGTAGTTCAGCTGTTTTTCGACTTCGCGGATCCACTGGTAACGCTGGGCGTGATCGGCGTGGTCGCCATGGCTGAAGTTGAGGCGAAAGATATTCACCCCGGCCTGCACCAGCTCGCGGATATCGTCGATGCTGTCGATGGCCGGGCCGAGGGTGGCGAGGATTTTGACCTTTTTGTCAGGCGTCATGTTTGGGGCTCTCGAGGATCAGGATGGCGCGGAAGTCGTTGACGTTGGTGCGGGTCGGTTCGGTGACGATCAACCCATCCAGGGCCGCGAAGTAGCCATAGCCGTTGTTGTTGTCCAGCTCGTCGCTGGCACTCAGGCCCAGGGCGGCGGCGCGGGCGTAGCTGTCCGGGGCCATGATGGCGCCGGCGTTGTCTTCGGAACCGTCGATGCCGTCGGTGTCGCCGGCCAGGGCGTAGACGCCGGGCAGGCCCTTGAGGTTTTCGGTGAGGCTCAGGAGGAACTCGGCATTGCGCCCGCCGCGGCCATTGCCGCGCACGGTGACCGTGGTTTCACCGCCGGAGAGGATCACGCAGGGCGCGGCCAGCGGCTGGCCGTGCAGCACCACCTGGCGGGCGATGCCGGCGTGGACCTTGGCCACCTCGCGGGACTCGCCTTCCAGGTCGCCGAGGATCAGCGGGCTGAAACCGGCCTGGCGGGCTTTCACCGCGGCGGCCTCCAGCGACTGCTGCGGCCGGGCGATCAGTTGGAAGTGACTGCGGGCCAGGCTCGGGTCGCCGGGCTTGACGGTTTCCGACTCCGGGCTTTGCAGCCAACTGTGTACCGCCGCCGGTACCTCGATGGCATACCGCTTGAGGATCGCCAGGGCTTCGGCCGAGGTGCTGGGGTCGGCCACGGTGGGGCCGGAGGCGATGACCGTGGCCAGGTCGCCCGGTACATCGGAAATCGCATAGGTGTAGAGGGTCGCCGGCCAGCAGGCCTTGGCCAGGCGGCCGCCCTTGATCGCCGAGAGGTGTTTGCGCACGCAGTTCATCTCGCCGATGCTGGCGCCGGACTTGAGCAGGGCCTTGTTGATCGACTGCTTGTCCGCCAGGCTGATGCCCGCGGCGGGCAGGGCCAGCAGGGCGGAACCGCCGCCGGACAGGAGGAAGATCACCCGGTCCTGTTCCGACAGGTCGCTGACCAGCTCCAGCACGCGCTTGGCCACGGCCAGGCCGGCGGCATCGGGTACCGGATGGGCGGCCTCGACCACTTCGATTTTTTCGCAGGGGGCGCCGTGGCCGTAGCGGGTGACGACCAGCCCGCTGACTTCACCCAACCAGCAGCGTTCGACCACCTGGGCCATGGCCGCGGCGGCCTTGCCGGCACCGATGACGATCACTCGACCGCTGCGGTCGCTGGGCAAATGGGCTTCGAGGACGTGCTGCGGGTGGGCGGCGTCAATGGCTGTGGCGAACAGCTCACGGAGGAATTGTTGCGGATCGACCGACATGGCGGGCTCCCGGATTTCTTGTTGTTCGAGGTGTGGCGGGTAGGGCTCTTGTAGGCGCGAGCGGGCGGCGATCCGACTTGCCCGCGATGACGTAGTGCCTGACACGACGCTATCGCGGGCAAGCCTCGCTCCTACAGGGGGGCGGCAGAAGCCCCCCCGATAACAGAGGGCTTACTTGTCGCGGATCGAGAAGTTCGCCATGTGTTCCAGGCCCTTGATCAGCGCCGAGTGGTCCCAGTTGCTGCCGCCGATGGCCGCGCAGGTGCTGAACACTTGCTGGGCGTTGGCGGTGTTGGGCAGGTTGATGTTCAGCTCCTTGGCGCCTTGCAGGGCCAGGTTGAGGTCCTTCTGGTGCAGGCTGATGCGGAAGCCCGGGTCGAAGGTGCCCTTGATCATGCGCTCGCCGTGCACCTCGAGGATCTTCGAGGAGGCGAAGCCGCCCATCAGCGCTTCACGCACCTTGGCCGGATCGGCGCCGTTTTTCGCGGCGAACAGCAGGGCCTCGGCCACCGCCTGGATGTTCAGGGCGACGATGATCTGGTTCGCCACCTTGGCGGTCTGGCCGTCGCCGTTGCCGCCAACCAGGGTGATGTTCTTGCCCATGGCCTGGAACAGCGGCAGGGCGCGCTCGAAAGCTTGGCTGTCGCCGCCGACCATGATGCTCAGGGTCGCCGCCTTGGCGCCGACTTCACCGCCGGACACCGGGGCGTCCAGGTACTGCGCGCCTTTCTCGTTGATTTTGGCGGCGAAAGCCTTGGTCGCGGTCGGCGAGATCGAGCTCATGTCGATCACTACCTTGCCCGGGCCGACGCCCGCGGCCACGCCGTCGGCGCGGAACAGCACGTCGTCGACCTGCGGGGTATCCGGGACCATGACGATGATGAATTCGGCTTCCTGGGCCACTTCCTTGGGGCTGGCCAGGGCGACTGCGCCGGCGGTGACCAGGTCGGCCGGGGCCGCGTCGTGGTGCTGGGACAGGAACAGGCTGTGACCGGCTTTTTGCAGGTTGGAGGCCATTGGGTGACCCATGATGCCGGTGCCGATGAATCCGATTTTAGCCATGAGAAAATCCTCTCTTTTTATTGCTCTATAAGGTTCGCGGGGTACCAGGGCGTCCGTCTCGCGAGCCGACTCGCTCCTGTAGGAGCGAGCGGGCGGCGATCCGACTTGCCCGCGATGAACGATGACGCGGTGTGCGATCAGATTGCGTTGTGGCTCTTGAGCCAGCCCAGGCCGGCTTCGGTAGTGGTCAGCGGCTTGTATTCGCAGCCGACCCAGCCCTGGTAGCCGATCTTGTCCAGGTGCCCGAACAGGAAGTGGTAGTTGATCTCGCCGGTGCCCGGTTCGTTACGCCCCGGGTTGTCCGCCAGCTGGACATGGTTGATCGCGTCCAGGTGGCCGGACAGGGTCCGGGCCAGGTCGCCCTCCATGATTTGCATGTGGTAGATGTCGTATTGCAGGTACAGGTTGCTGCTGCCGACCTGCTCGCGGATCGACAGGGCCTGGGCCGTGTTGTTCAGGTAGAAGCCCGGGATGTCGCGGGTGTTGATGGCTTCCATCACCAGCTTGATGCCCGCGGCCTGAAGTTTTTCGGCGGCGTACTTGAGGTTGGCGATAAAGGTCTTTTCCACCGTGGCATCGTCGAAGCCCTGCGGGCGGATGCCGGCCAGGCAGTTGATCTGGGTATTGCCCAGTACCTGGGCGTAGGCGATGGCCAGGTCGACCCCGGCGCGGAACTCCTCGACCCGATCCGGCAGGCAGGCGATACCGCGCTCGCCCTTGGCCCAATCGCCCGCAGGAAGGTTGAACAGCACCTGGGTCAGGCCGTGGGCGTCGAGTTGCGCCTTGATCTCGGCGGAGCTGAATTCGTAGGGGAACAGGTATTCGACACCACTGAAGCCGGCCTCGGCGGCGGCCTTGAAGCGGGCGAGGAAGTCCTGTTCGGTGAACAGCATGGACAGGTTGGCGGCAAAACGCGGCATGGTGGTCTCCTGTAGAGGTTCAATCCCTGTAGCCGCTGCCGCAGGCTGCGATAAGGCCGAAGGCCTTCGACGATCCTGAGATCTTGCGCATCCTGTGGATGCGATCGCAGCCTTCGGCAGCGGCTACACAGTGGTGTCAGTCGAGCAGGGAAATCGCGGTGGGGGCGTCGTTGCCGACCAGCGCCAGGTCTTCGAATTCGTTGACCGCGTTGATCTCGGTGCCCATGGAAATGTTGGTGACACGCTCCAGGATGATCTCGACGATCACCGGCACCTTGAACTGCTCGAGCATTTCCTGGGCCTGGCGCAGGGCCGGCTGGATGCCCGACGGCTCGAATACCCGCAGCGCCTTGCAGCCCAGGCCCTCGGCGACCGCGACGTGGTCCACGCCATAGCCGTTGAGTTCCGGGGCGTTGAGGTTGTCGAAGGACAGCTGCACGCAGTAGTCCATGTCGAAACCGCGCTGCGCCTGGCGGATCAGGCCCAGGTAGGAGTTGTTCACCACCACGTGGATGTACGGCAGCTTGAACTGCGCGCCCACGGCCAGCTCTTCGATCATGAACTGGAAGTCGTAGTCGCCGGACAGCGCCACCACCTTGCGGCTCGGGTCGGCCTTGACCACCCCCAGCGCCGCCGGAATGGTCCAGCCCAGCGGGCCGGCCTGGCCGCAGTTGATCCAGTGGCGTGGCTTGTACACGTGCAGGAACTGCGCGCCGGCAATCTGCGACAGGCCGATGGTGCTGACATAGCAGGTGTCCTTGCCGAACACCTGGTTCATCTCTTCATACACCCGCTGCGGCTTGACCGGCACGTTGTCGAAGTGGGTCTTGCGTTGCAGGCTCGACTTGCGTTGCTGGCAATCCTGCAGCCAGGCGCTGCGGTTCTTCAGCTTGCCGGCGGCCTGCCATTCGCGAGCGACCTCGATGAATACGGTCAACGCCGAGCTGGCGTCGGAGACGATGCCCAGGTCCGGGGTGAACACCCGGCCGATCTGGGTCGGCTCGATGTCCACGTGGATGAATTTGCGGCCCTCGGTGTAGACGTCCACCGAACCGGTGTGGCGGTTGGCCCAGCGGTTGCCGATGCCCAGGACCAGGTCCGACTTGAGCAGGGTGGCGTTGCCGTAGCGGTGGGAGGTCTGCAGGCCGACCATGCCGACCATCTGCGGGTGATCGTCGGGGATGCTGCCCCAGCCCATCAGTGTGGGGATGACCGGGATGCCGGTCAGTTCGGCGAACTCCACCAGCAGTTCGCTGGCATCGGCGTTGATGATGCCGCCGCCGGCGACCAGCAACGGACGCTCGGCCTGATCCAGCAGGGCCAGGGCCTTTTCGACCTGGACCCGGGTCGCCGAAGGCTTGGCCAGCGGCAGCGGCTGGTAGGCGTCGATATCGAATTCGATCTCGGCCATCTGCACGTCGAACGGCAGGTCGATCAGCACCGGGCCGGGGCGGCCGGAGCGCATTTCATAGAAGGCTTTCTGGAAGGCGTAGGGCACCTGGCCCGGCTCAAGGACGGTGGTCGCCCACTTGGTCACCGGCTTGACGATGCTGGTGATGTCGACGGCCTGGAAGTCTTCCTTGTGCAGACGGGCACGCGGGGCCTGGCCGGTGATGCAGAGAATCGGGATCGAGTCGGCCGAGGCGCTGTACAGGCCGGTGACCATGTCGGTGCCGGCAGGGCCGGAGGTACCGATGCACACGCCGATGTTGCCGGCTTTGGTGCGGGTGTAACCCTCGGCCATGTGCGAGGCGCCTTCAACGTGGCGAGCGAGGACGTGATCGATGCCGCCGACCTTTTGCAGGGCGGAGTACAGCGGGTTGATGGCGGCACCCGGGATGCCAAAGGCGGTATCGACCCCTTCACGGCGCATCACCAGAACGGCGGCTTCGATTGCTCTCATTTTGCTCATTGTTTTGTGCCTCTTACGTTTTGTAATTGTATACAAGTGGCTTTGCGCAGAGTGTATTCACGGCGAACGTCGCAGGTCAATCCATTTTCTCTCGCGCTTGGATGCGTTCGTCCGGTGCCGATAAACAGGCGGCTTTTCGTCGGAAGCAGGCGTTTGCGAAAATTATTGTATACAAAAACAAATTTTGTTGTGTTCTATTTGTTGTATCGATCTTCTTATCGGACACCCGGATTTTTTCCCAATAACAAAATAAGGACGGCACCCATGAGCGCTTTAACCTTGAATGTTGCAGTCAGCCTGGCCGGCAAGGCCCTGGCCTTCGGCCGTGAGATCAGCGCGGCACCCTTGACCATCGCGGTGCTCGATGCCGGCGGGCATCTGGTGACCTTGCAGCGCGAAGACGGGGCCAGCCTGCTGCGGCCACAGATCGCCATCGGCAAGGCCTGGGGCGCGATTGCCCTGGGCAAGGGCTCGCGCCTGCTGGCGCTGGATGCACAGCAGCGGCCGGCCTTCATTGCCGCGCTCAACAGCCTGG
>NZ_JACNAC010000102.1:0-10471 GCF_017349775.1 Pseudomonas sp. GW460-12-10-14-TSB1 | reverse complement strand
GACTGACTCAGTCGATCTCCACCCATCCCCGGGCGTCGCCAAGCTTCACGGAGCATCCAGCAGCACATCGCCGATGGGCGACTTGGGGACTGCACAAATTTCGGAAATTCCCTACAACACGCCTGTAACTTCTTTCAATAGGATGACCAGCTGACTAAAAGGAGGGTCACGCATGGCTAATCGCGATTACATGCCTGGCGCCTGTTTAGATACGTCAGAGCAGACTATGTGCGCTCTTATAAAAGCATGGGGCAGGCGCGATGGGTTTTGAAATATATACCGACTTCCAGACAGGAAAGCAGGTGTACCGAGAGTCCGGAAAATGATTTTGTGGGTTTTTCCTGTTTTGGCCGTTTGTGGCATTAGTGTTGCCTATTTTTTGAAGGCGCGTTTCTCTGGCAGCGATTTGAATTACGCCAGGTTTTATTTCTGTTTGGTGTTCAATGGCCTTTTTGTCGTGCCTTACATGGACATTCTTCAGAATGATGACTTTCTGTTCTTGGGGCATAGGCCCGAGATAGTTTCAGAGCATCCATTTATTGGGTGGGTTGCTTTCTTCTGCATATTTATTCATCTGTTTGCGCTCCCGGTTAAACGAAAAGTCAAAGGCTGGTTTGCACGAAATTAAGCACATACGAATAAAAGCTTTCTGGATTACGCAGTGGCTGCAATTCACCTCGGGTGAGCTCTTCCTGTACTGCGAAGAAGCACTGTCCTGATCTGAAAACCTCGGCCTGCCGCGCCCAGCGAATCGGTTTTCACCTGGGCGTGGAGGCCTGGAGAGTGGCGTGACTCAGCTGATTTCCACCCATCCCCGGGCGCCGTCGGCACCCAGCAGATCAGCGACCGGTTTCACGGCAATCCGCCCATCCACCGTGCCCAGCGCCAGTTGCCCGTCGCGGGCGTCCATGGCGTGGATGATGGTCGGCAAGCCATCGATCCGCGCCTTGGCGTTCAGCCGCAGCTGGCCGGTCCGGGCCTCGATCAGCATCAGCGTCCCGTCCAGGAAAGCCGCCGCCACCAGGCCTGCTTCGGGCAGGTGGACGATCGCGCTGGGCGATGCCGGCGTGGCATGCCGCCACAGTTCCTGGCCGCGTTCCAGGTGCCGGCGATAGATGAAACCCTGGTACGGCTCGCAGACCGAAGGGTTGTAGTGCTGGCCGGCGATCACCACGCCAGCGCCCAGGGCATCCGCCACATAAGCGCCGCGGCATTCCATGGCGTGGCTGGCCCGGGTGCCGTCCTGCTTGAGCAACGGCCAGAGTCTTTGCAGGGTGCCGTCGGGCTGGACGATACACAGGTACTTGTGTTCGTGGGAGCTGGCCGGCGTGCCCTGCAGCGCGAACAGATGGGGCGCGCCGCTGATGCCGATGTAGTGGTTGAAGCAGTCGTAGTGGCCGACATCGACGGGCTGGGCGCTGTCGCGGGTGGTGTCCAGCAGCAGATCGACGACCTTCGAACCGGGGTCTCTCAGGCGGTTGCGTCGTCCCAGGAGGAGGCCGTCGCTGGATGCGCAGAAGGTGTATTCATCGTCGTAGTCCTGCACCAGGACCAGGCCGTTGTCCGTCAGGGCATACAAGCGGGAATCGCGGCTATAGGCCTCGGGGCCGTCCTGCACCTGCACCCCGTGCACATGCACGCCGGCCCCACGGAGGATCTCGGCGCCGTAGCCCGTACCTGTGTGGTGGGCGAGCCGGGTGCCGTCCGTGCTGTAGATATCCAGCAGGCAATCGTCATGGGTGATGCCTATCCGGTCCGGGCCGAGCCAGGCGATATCGCGGATCGCGCTTCGGCATTCAAGCTCGGGCACGCCCAGCCAATGGGCCAGGCGCAAGGCCGGTGGGCTCTGGTCATCTGCGGCAAGGCCCGAGGTATCGACGGTGGCGGCTGGGTCCAGTTCCAGCACCACGGGCGATTGCCCAGCCCAGGCTGCCTCGCTGTCGTCGGCCTGCACCAGGAACAGCGTGTCGAGGATCACCGACCAGTCGCTGTCGTCCAGCCCGTCCCACTCTTCGTTCCATGGCCGCACCCAGGCTTCGACCCGCTCGCCGCTGGCGTCGTAGCGGCAGCGCACGACTTCGGGAATATCGGCAAAAGGGCGGCGGCTCTGGCCGGTCTGCCAGTCCCACACGGCCAGCTCGCCTTCGAACTGGTAGCCGCCGTCATAGCGGCCGGCACCGATAACGATGCGGGGCAGGGTGGGGTGGAAGCCCAGGTCGTTGATCGGCAGGCACAGTTCGTCGAAGATGGCGAACGGCACCGGCTCGCCACGCCGGTACAGGCCGAGCCGATAACGCAACCCGGTGCCGCCATAGGCCGCCCGCGCGGGCGGATTGACCAGCAGCGCAAACTCCGAGACCACGGCGGCGATATCCCCCGCCGGGGGGAAGAACGCGCCGGTGATCCTGCCGGTTCCGCGCAAGGTGGGGTCCATGATGCTGGTCATTGCTGCTCCCTGAGGGGGGCTGTATCGATGTGTTGTTTCATTTCCATGGAGGGAGAATGCTCATTCAAACAATCCTGTTTTTCGCAAATCCGGTTAGCAGAACGAACCTGCGGCGCGCCATCGCGACCGCTGCATTACTGGTGGCCTCGTCTGTTGCGCCTCTGCAGGCGGCGTCGCTGTCATTGGAGGTCGAACTGGCCGACAGCTCCATTGCCTACCTCGATGAATCGACCCAGGCGCGATTGTGGCCGCAAGTATGGACGGGGGCCGAGCTCGTTGCCTATTACTTCCCCTCTATCGGTAGCAAGGGCAAGACGCATAAGACGCGGCCCAGCTTGCAGCCGTTCACCTGCATGGTCGGTACCGTCTGTATCCCGGCGCCTCGTTTCGAGATGGAAAGCTCGCCGATCCGGCGCCAAGTGACGGTACGCGCACAGGTGTTGCAGGGCAGCGCGGGGCAGCCGCTGAAGCTGCGCTTCGAGTTGCCCGAGACACCTGCCGAGTATTACAGCTTCAGCCATGCCGAATTGCGCGCACCGGCGGACGCGCTGTGGCGCGAGCCCTTGTTTACCAACTGGGCCCGCGATTTGTCGTGGGAGGCACGGCGGGGATTCTCCAAGCGACGCAAGCAACCCCTGAGTATTGCGCTGGTCTTCCCGAAGCAGGATGTGCCCGGTTATCAGATGGTGGACCTGGCCGTCAGAACGCCAGGGGGAGATAGCCATCCTGGCGATCCTATGGCGGTGACGACCCTGCGTGCCAACCTGAAGGCGCCTGACGGCAGCGTGCGACAGCTGGCATGGCCGGGGCACTTGAGCCTGGACCTGCAGGAGCGGCTTGAGGCATCTCCGGACTGGACCAGGACCGGCCGCGTGCCGGCGACTGTCAAGCTCAACCAGTTTCCCTGGCGACTCTCTTCGTATAGTGCCAAGGAACGCATCAGCACCGTCGTGATGCCGGACAGCACACCGCGCTGGTACGGCTTGAAGCACTACAACGCGCCCAAGGGTGTGTTGTTGCATCTGACCCAAAGTGGTCCCCTCGCGCAGGTGGAACTGCTGGCCGAAGCGGGCGCCGAGCGGGCGATCGAGGGGCAGGTGCCGGTCAAGCGCGAAACCTGGCTGTTCTTCGCAGGCAAGCTGATGCGCTACCGCGGGCAATTGCATTACGGCAACGGTGCCGAGCACTTGCCCGACACCGAGTGGCGGATGGGCTGGAGCAATGGCGAGCGACTGGAGGCGAGCGCCGCGAATGTGTCGCCCAGCTCACTGATCAAACAGGTGCCGGATTGCCGCTGGGATGGCTGCCGGAAAAACCTGGCCGAAGCTCGGGCCCAGCTGGCGGCGAGCGATGCGCAGTTGCAATCGGAAGGCGAACGCTACCTGCAGCTTTCGCGTGAGCCCAATTGAAACGGCGGATCATGGAGACGGTCGCTCTGCAGGCCTGTGGTGCTGAACGATATGCTGCTTACGCAGCGCATGGGGCGGTTACGACCCTCCTGGGGACTTGTGGGTTTCTTGATTGATGTCAATCGCGCCAGCGGGTCGGCGCAGTAGTCTCGTTGCCACCCAGCGGCGTGCGAGGCCGGGGCGATCCCGTCGCGCTTTTCGCCGCCATGACTAAGGCTCCTGTCCATGAATGACGCGGTACTGACCCACCTCGATTCCCTCGGCCGTGCGCGCATGGTCGATGTCACCGATAAACACGTGACCTTTCGCGAGGCGGTGGCCGAGGCCTGGGTGCATATGCGCGCCGAGACCGCGCGGCTGATCGTCGGCGGCGGCCATCCCAAGGGCGATGTGTTCGCGGTGGCGCGCATCGCCGGTATCCAGGCGGCCAAGCGCACCAGTGAGTTGATCCCGCTCTGTCATCCGTTGCTGCTGAGCAGTGTGGTGGTCGAATTGACCCTCGAGGACGAACACCGCGTGCGCATCGTTTCGCGCTGCAAGCTGGCCGGGCAGACCGGGGTCGAGATGGAGGCGCTGACCGCCGCCAGCATCGCCGCCCTGACGCTGTACGACATGTGCAAGGCGGTGGACCGCAGTATGCATATCGAATCGGTGCGACTGCTGCGCAAGTCCGGGGGCAAGAGCGGCGATTACCAGGCGCCGTCGGCATGAGGCTGCAGGTGCAGTACTTCTCCCGCTACCGGGAAACCCTGGGTTGCGCGAGCGAGGTGGTCGAAGGCGACTTCGCCTGCCTCGAGCACTTGCGCCGGCACCTGGCGAGCCGCTGCGGCATCTGGCGGGTGCTGGACGAGCCGAGCCTGATGTGTGCCCGCAACCAGGACATGTGCGGGCTCGACGAGGCGCTGGACGACGGCGACGAGGTGGCGTTTTTCCCCACGGTGACCGGAGGCTGAAGCGATGATCTATCCGCTGCTGCTCAGCCTGCATCTGCTCGCCGCGCTGGTGTTTATCGGCACGGTGTTCTTCGAGGTGCTGTTCCTGGAAAACATCCGTAAGCAACTGCCCGCCAAGCTCATGGTGCTGCTCGAACAGGGCATTGCCGACCGTGCCCGCCAGCTGATGCCCTGGGTGCTGCTGGCGCTGTTCGGCGCCGGGCTGGGCATGGTCTGGGTGCGTTACCTGCCGGTGCTGGCGGTGCCCTTGGCGTCGTCGTTCGGCACCTTGCTGATGCTGAAGATCCTGCTGGCCGCCAGCGTGCTCGGGCATTTCCTGGTGGCCATGCTGCTGTTCAGGAGCGGGCGCATGAATGCCCGCTATTCGCGCTTCATCCATCACAGCCTGTTCGGCCATATGCTGCTGATCGTGCTGCTGGCCAAGGCCATGTTCTACCTGAACTGGTAGGCCGGCGCCGAACCCTCGCTTGATGCAAGTCAAGGAGCCCCTGGCGCGAACGCCGGACACTGGCCCTCCACCGCCAGTCCTGGAGCCCAGTCATGCCTGATCTACTGCCGCACCGCAGCGAGCCGATCGTTCGACGCGATCAAGGCGTGCTCGATCCCAACTGCCATGCCGACACCCGCCGCTTTCACGGCGGCATCGGTTCCCTGGACCTGCTGCGGGCGTTGCGCGGCAGCCGGCAGAAGCGCCGGCCGCTGTCCCTGAACGTGCAGTTTCCGCCGCGCCTGGCGGGCACGGCGGTGGACGCTGGCGAAAGCTACCTGCGGCGGCTGGAGCGGGAGATCGACCTGGTGGGCTGCCACCTGGGGCCGGAGCAGCGCATCGAGCAGTTCCACCTGGGCGGCGGCACCCCGGACGCAGCGCATCTGCAACGGCTGATGCAGCACCTGCGCCAGCGCTTTCATTTCCTTGAACACGATTGCGGCGACTACAGCATTGATGTCGACCTGCACCACACCGACTGGGCGACCATGGGCCTGCTGCGCGACCAGGGTTTTAACCAGGTCAGCATCGGCGTGCCGGATATAGGTATCGACAGCCAGCTGTCGGTGGCCTGCTACCAGAACCCGGCGCCCATCCATTCGCTGATCGATGCGGCGCGGACCTTCGGTTATCGCTCGGTGAATGTCGACCTGGGGTATGGCCATGCCTGGCAGACTCCGGAGAGTTTTGCCTTGAAGCTGAGCACTCTGATCGAGCTGGAGCCCGATCGCCTGCAGGTGTTCGACTACGCCCAGCCGCCGTTGCGCTACCGGCGCCAGAGCCAGGACCGCCCCGCAGCAGCCTGCGGCCAGGACGCCAAGGAGGCGATGCGGCGGATCTGCTTCGAGCGCCTGCTGGCGGCGGGGTACCAGTACATCGGCCTGGGCCAGTTCGTGCGGCCCGACGACGACCTGATGATGGCCCAGGAGCGCGGCCGGCTGCGTCGCAACTGCCAGGGCTTTACCTGCCATGGCTATTGCGACCATGTGGGCTTCGGCCTGGGGGCCATCAGCCAGTTCGACGAGCTGTATACGCAGAACAGCGAGCGGCTCGATGACTATCTGCAACAGCTCGACCTGGGCCAGCTGGCGACCTGTCGCGGCTGGCGCTGCGAGGCCGGCGACCAGGTCCGGCAGCTGGTCATGGAGCGCCTGGCGTGTGACCTGGAGCTGGACATCCTGGCCATCGAAAGCCGCTACGGGCTGATCTTTCGCCAGTACTTCGCGTCCGCCTGGCTGCGCCTGCAACAGCTGAGCTGGAACGGCCTGGTGGAAGTCTCGGAGCGCTTTATCAGCATCCTGCCCGCCGGCCGGCTGGAGGTGGACAGCATCTGCCAGTTGTTCCAGGAGGATCTGAACAGTCCGGGACAGGCTGCCGGTTGCGCGTGCGTCGAACCTGATTCCGGGCGCTGATTTCAACCTTTGATTGCAGCCGGGCGCGGCGCGCTTGACGGCGATCAAGTTTGCCCGCCGGTTCGCTTGCCGCTCCCTTGCGTGGCGCCTTAGCGTGGTCCCCGAACCCCGCTGTGAATCAGGTAGCCCATGGATCTCGGAACGGCTTGCGAACCCTTCTATCAACCCTTGAACAATGAACAGGCGCTGTTCGAACAGGCCTGGCGACACGGCATGCCGGTGCTGATCAAAGGCCCCACGGGCTGCGGCAAGACCCGCTTTGTTCAGCACATGGCGCACCGCCTTAACCTGCCGCTGCACACCGTGGCCTGCCACGACGACCTCAGCGCCGCCGACCTGATCGGCCGCCACCTGATCGGCGCCCAGGGCACCTGGTGGCAGGACGGACCGCTGACCCGGGCGGTGCGCGAAGGCGGCATCTGCTACCTCGACGAGGTGGTGGAGGCGCGGCAGGACACTGTGGTGGTCCTGCATCCCCTGGCCGATGGCCGTCGCGAGCTGTTCCTGGAACGTACCGGCGAAGTGCTGCGGGCGCCGCCGTCCTTCATGCTGGTGGTGTCCTATAACCCTGGCTACCAGAACCTGCTCAAGGGCATGAAGCCCAGCACCCGCCAGCGTTTCGTGGCGATGCGCTTCGACTATCCGCCGCCGGCCGAGGAGGAGCGCATCGTGCAGCGCGAGGCGCAGGTGGATGCCGCCCTGGCGCGGCAGATCGTCGGGCTGGGCCAGGCCCTGCGCCGCCTGGAACAGCATGACCTGGAGGAGGTGGCGTCCACCCGGCTGCTGATTTTTACCGCGCGCATGATCGGTTCCGGCATGCCGCCGCGCGAAGCCTGCCTGGCGTGCCTGGCCGAGCCCCTGAGCGACGACCCGGTGACGGTGGCGGCGCTGATGGACGTGGTCGATGTGCACTTCGGCTGAAGCCGCCGATGCAACCACCGAGGCCCCTCGGCGCCATCTGCCGGGGGACCTGGCGATGTGGTTTTTTATCCTCGCCGAGCTGTCGGTGTTCGCCATCCTGATCCTCGCGTTCGCCGTGACCCAGCAGCTCAAGCCGCAGCTGTTCGCCGAAAGCCGCCAGCTGCTCGACAGCTCCACCGGCCTGGCCATGACCCTGAGTCTGCTCAGCGCCGGGCTGCTGGCAGCGCTGGCCCAGGAACGGGTGCGCCGGGCGCGGCCACGCCAAGGGGCGGCGCTGTTGCTGGCGGCCTTGCTGGTGGCCACTGTCTACCTGCTGCTCAAGCTCGGCGAGTACCGGCATCTACTAGGTCTGGGATTAGGGCTGGAGCACGACACCTTCTTCACCCTGTACTGGATCCTCACCGGTTTTCATTTCCTCCATGTGCTGCTGGGCATGCTGATTTTTGCCTGGCTGGCGCAGCGCTGCCTGCGTGGCCGGTATGGCGTCGACAACCCTTCGGGTTTCGAATCCGGGGTGCTCTATTGGCACATGGTCGATCTGGTCTGGGTGCTGCTGTTTCCGCTGGTCTACGTCCTGGATTGACGAGGTGCGCATGTCCGTTGGCAGGTTGTTGCTGAGCTGTTGGGTCGCCCTGGCCGGCCTCAGCGTCGGCACGGTTTGGCTGGGCAGTTGGCTGGGGCAGGGCGCGCCGCGCGGGGTGGCGCTGCTGATCCTGCTGCTGGCGGTGGCCAAGGCCTGGCTGATCGCCGATGGCTTCATGGAGCTGCGCCACGGGCCGCGCTTGTGGCGCTGGTTGCTGCTCGGCTGGCCGCTGGCGCTGGCCTTGCTGCTGGGCCTGATCCTCAGTCTGTGAATACCCGAGTAAAACCATCGGCGTTTCTTGATTGCCATCAAGCGGGTTTGCCCCCCGCGCTTCCTAGAATGGCCGGGCCAAGCCAAGAGGAAGCGAGCATGTCGGAGACCTTCACCAAAGGCATGGCCAGGAACATCTATTTCGGGGGAAGCGTGTTCTTCTTCCTGATCTTCCTGGCCTTGACCTATCACACGGAGCAGACCTTTCCCGTGCGCAGCAACGACGCGCTGTTGAGCGCGGCGGTGGTGCGCGGCAAGACGGTCTGGGAGCAGAACAACTGCATCGGTTGCCACACGCTGCTGGGCGAGGGCGCGTACTTCGCGCCGGAGCTGGGCAACGTGTTCCAGCGCCGCGGCGGCGAGGAGGGCTTCAAGCCCTTCCTGCAGGCCTGGATGAAGATGCAACCCCTGGGTGTGCCCGGACGCCGGGCCATGCCGCAATTCAACCTGAGCCAGCAGGAGGTCGACGACATCGCCGAATTCCTCAAGTGGAGCTCGAAGGTCAATACCAATGGCTGGCCGCCAAACAAGGAGGGCTGAACGATGCGTCTTGCCAATCCACACCTGAAATTCGCCTCGCAAGCCGTGGCCAAACCCTACTTTGTGTTTGCCCTGATGCTGTTTCTCGGCCAGGTGCTGTTCGGTTTGATCATGGGCCTGCAATACGTGATCGGGGATTTCCTGTTCCCGATCATTCCCTTCAACGTGGCGCGCATGGTCCACACCAACCTACTGATCGTCTGGCTGCTGTTCGGCTTCATGGGGGCGGCCTACTACCTGATCCCGGAAGAGGCCGATCGTGAACTGCACAGCCCGAAACTGGCGCTGCTGCTGTTCTGGGTGTTCGCCGCCGCCGGCGTGCTGACCATCCTCGGCTACCTGCTGGTGCCCTACGCGGGTCTGGCCCGGCTGACCCACAACGAGTTGCTGCCGACCATGGGTCGCGAGTTCCTCGAGCAGCCGACCATCACCAAGATGGGCATCGTGGTGGTGTGCCTGGGCTTTCTCTACAACATCGGCATGACCCTGCTCAAGGGTCGCAAGACCACCGTCAGCATGGTGATGATGACCGGGCTGATCGGCCTTGCGGTGTTCTTCCTGTTCTCCTTCTACAACCCGGCCAACCTGGCCCGCGACAAGTTCTACTGGTGGTGGGTGGTGCACCTGTGGGTGGAAGGCGTGTGGGAGCTGATCATGGGCGCGATGCTGGCCTTCGTGCTGATCAAGATCACCGGCGTGGACCGCGAAGTGGTGGAGAAATGGCTCTACGTGATCATCGCCATGGCGCTGATCAGCGGGATCATCGGCACCGGTCACCACTTCTTCTGGATCGGCGCGCCCGAGGTCTGGCTGTGGGTCGGCTCGATCTTCTCGGCCCTGGAGCCGCTGCCGTTCCTGGCCATGGTGGTCTTCGCCTTCAGCATGGTGAAGAACCGCCGCCGCCAGCACCCCAACCGCGCCGCCACGCTGTGGGCCAAGGGCACCACGGTGACCGCGTTCTTCGGCGCCGGGGTCTGGGGTTTCCTGCATACCCTGGCGCCGGTCAACTACTACACCCACGGCACGCAACTCACCGCGGCCCACGGCCACCTGGCGTTCTACGGCGCCTACGCGATGATCGTCATGACCCTGATCAGCTACGCCATGCCGCGCCTGCGTGGGCTCGGCGAGGCGGCGGACGAACGCTCGCAGACCCTGGAAGTCTGGGGCTTCTGGCTGATGACCCTGTCGATGGTGATGATCACCCTGTTGCTCACCGCCGCCGGCGTGGTCCAGGTGCTGCTGCAACGCTGGGCCGAGGACGGCACGGCGATGCCGTTCATGGCCACGGTGGAGCATCTGAGCGGGCTGTTCTGGGCGCGCCTGATCAGCGGGCTGGGGTTCTTCGCCGGGCTGCTGTGCTACCTGCTGAGCTTCCGCCAGCGCGGCCGCGCCGCCTTGCGCGCGCCGGCCCCGGTGGTGTCTTCGTGAGCCAGCGCCAGCGCTGAAA
>NZ_JACNAC010000101.1:0-10531 GCF_017349775.1 Pseudomonas sp. GW460-12-10-14-TSB1 | reverse complement strand
GGTACACGGCGTGCAGGGCCTGCGGGTGGTCGACGCGTCGATCTTCCCGGACACCATTTCGGTCGCCACCAACGTCACCACCATTGCCACCGCCGAATACATCGCGCGTCGCTACAGCTGAGCCGGAGAACACTGCCATGACCATTCACAACACCCTTGCCAAACACTGGATCGACGGCGCCTGGATCGACTCGAGCGAGCACCGGGAATCCATCGACCCGGCCACCTCCAAGGTCATCGGCCACTACGCCGATGGCGGCGGCGCCGAGGCCGATGCGGCCATCGCCGCGGCCGTACGCGCCTTCAACAGTGACTGGACCGACGACAGCGCGTTGCGCGCCCGGGTCATCGACGAGCTGGCCGACGCCTTCGAGCGCAACAGCGAGGCGCTGATCGAACAACTGGCGCTGGAGAACGGCAAGATCAAGCCCGAAGCCCGCTTCGAAGTCAGCATGGTGCCTTCCAAGCTGCGCTACTACGCGGCCCTGGCCCGCACCGAACGCGGCCACAGCGGCACCCCGCGCCCCGACGTACTGTCCATCGTGCTGCGCGAACCCATGGGCGTGGCCGGCATCATCGTGCCCTGGAACTCGCCGGTGGTGCTGATGGTGCGTTCGCTGGCACCGGCCCTGGCCGCCGGCACCACGGTGGTGATCAAGATGCCGGCGCAGACCGCGCAGACCAACGCCTTGATCGCCAAGGTCATGTCCGAGGCGCCTTCCCTGCCGCGCGGGGTGATCAACCTGTTCACCGAGTCCGGCGGCGAAGGCTCGCGCCGCCTGATCGCCTCGCCCCAGGTGCCGGTCATCAGCTTCACCGGCTCTTCCGCCACCGGTCGCGCCATTGCCGCGGTGGGCGCGCAGTCGCTCAAGCGCTTCGGCCTGGAGCTGGGCGGCAAGACCCCGCACCTGGTGTTCGACGACGCCGACCTCGACGCCGCCCTGCCGGTCCTGGAAAAAGCCCTGACCGTGTTCGCTGGACAGTTCTGCATGACCGGCTCGCGGCTGCTGGTGCAGCGCGGCATCGCCGACCAGCTGCGCGACCGCCTGGCGGCACGCCTGCAAGCAGTGCGGGTCGGCCCGGCTGCCGACCCGCGCAGCGACATGGGCCCCTTGATCGACAAGGCCAACGTGCAGCGGGTCGACCAGGCCGTCGAGGCGGCAATTGCGGCGGGCGCCAAGGTCATCCTCCGCGGTGGCCCGGCCACTGACGGCGAACTGGCCAACGGCGCCTTCTACCGCCCGACCCTGCTGGAGGTCAGCGACTCGAAGCTGGACATCGTGCAGAAGGAAACCTTCGGCCCGGTGCTGACCCTGCAAGTCTTCGACAGCGAAGCCGAGGGCCTGGCCCTGGCCAACGACAGCGAATACGGCCTGGCCGCCGCCATCTGGACTCGCGATACCAAGCGCTCGCTGCGCGTCGCCCGCAAGGTGCAGGCCGGCACTGTGTGGATCAACGACTGGGCCAAGGTCTACGACGAATTCGAGGAAGGCGGTTATCGCCAGTCCGGCCTCGGCCGCCTGAACGGCGCCGCGGCGATCGACGATTTCATCGAATACAAACACATCAGCCTGTCGACCGCCGAAGCCCAGGCCTAAGTCGACCCGCCACGTACCTGTTTATCCTTAAAGAGGTTACATCAGCATGAAAGGCAAAATCGTACTCGAGGAACACGTCAGCACCGAGCTGAACAACAGCCTGTGGGACGCTTCCGGCGAAGCCACGCGCAATGGCCGGGCCTATATGGCGGATGTGGAAAGGCGCCTGCTGGACAGCGACCAGCGCATCGCCGATATGGACCGACATGGCATCGACCTCGCCATCCTGTCCCTCACCTCCCCCGGCGCCCAGTCTCTGCTCGATACCCGTCAGGCGGTCGCCTTCGCCCAACGGACCAACGAGCAGGTCACCGAGCAATTCGTCGCCCGCCACCCGCAGCGCTTCAAGGCCTTCGCCACCGTGGCCCTGCAATCGCCCAGGGCCGCGGCGGACGAACTGGAACGTGCGGTAAAGGATTACGGCATGGTGGGGGCACTGATCAACGGCTACACCAACATCGGCAACGCCGATACCGCGCAGTACCTGGACGAACCGCCGGTCTGGGAATTCTGGGAGCGGGTCGCGGCGCTCAACGTGCCGGTCTACCTGCACCCGCGCGAACCGCTGCCGAGCCAGCGACGGATCTACGAGGGCTACCCATCGCTGGTCGGCTCGGCCTGGGGCTTCGCCCATGAAACCGCCACCCACGCGATCCGCCTGATGCTCAGCGGCCTGTTCGACCGCTACCCCAACCTCACCCTCATCCTCGGCCACCTCGCCGAAGGCCTGCCGCTGATGCTGCCGCGCCTGGAACACCGCCTGCACATGCAACGCGAAGGCGAAGGCCTGGGCAACGCGAAAAAACCGGTCAGCCACTACTTCAGCCACAACTTCTACCTGACCACCGCCGGTCACTTCCACACCAAGGGCCTGCTGGATTCCATCAGCGAAATTGGCGTCGATCGTGTGCTGTTTTCAGCGGATTACCCGTATGAAAGCATGGCGACGGCGAGTAATTGGTTTGATGAAGCGCTGATCAGTGAGAACGATAGGGAGAAGATTGGGCGGGGGAATGCGCGGAGGTTGTTTGGGTTGAAGTGACACAAAATGGGGTGCGGGTATTCGGGTGAGGTGGTTGGGGCCTGGGTATCCGTGCTTCGAATCGTTTTGTCTTGTCTGTCGATGTGCTTTTGCACGGATAGACACTTACCTCAAAGCCTGCGTGAGCATAGAGCAGTTGGCCATTTCAGTTAATGGTCGAAGTGAAAGTTCGGGAATGGCTACTAACCGCCAGTAGCTGCTGGTTACAAAGGGCAGCAATCGATCCGAGGCAAATATCACCTCGCACCGATACGCAGCCCAAAAGGCGCTACTTGTGTTCCGCTTTATGACAGGTGCAATTCGCGTGTCGCGCTGCTCAAGCACTCAACAGTCACCCCTAGCATTGGTGATGGCAAGGGAATTACCACTGTTCCTCTGGTGCCGAGGCATTACCTCCATCGGGAGCAGCTCACCGAAACGAAATTGAAGGTGGAGAGCAAGCGCTGAGGACTGCCTCCTCAACCCGTCAAGCTAACTCTTGATTCTGCCCCTGACTCAGCAAATGGCGGGCTCGACCTAATCCCTCAGCGCGGGAGCCTCCCTAGCGGGGGCCTTTTTTGTTTGGTTTGCTGCTCGCTAAACCAAACTCGATGAGCTATACAAATTTTGGCCATGGCACTTTGCCATATGCGTCGAAACGACAACATGGAGCGTCAAACTCATGCAGCACTTCAAAAACTTGGGAGTAGCAGTATTTGCTTTGGCCTTAGGTGGTTGTGAATCTTGGTCAATTATCACCTCTTCAAAAATTGAACCATCTAGCTCAGAGGGAGATTGGAGCGCGGTTACTCCTCTGACTGAGGCAAAGCAGTGGCCGAATTTGTTTGAAAAAAACGATGTCGCCGACGAATTCAAGGCTTATTGCTTTAACAAGGGGGACGTCGAAACAATGGGCGTTGCACCGTTGGGAGCTGCTGCACTTTCGGCTCTTGGTGGGGTAGCTTGGGATCTGGCTGTTGAAGCTGTGAATAGCAAGGTCGATAAGATTCAGGAGCAATCGAGCAGAACCTGGAACGCTACTTGGACGACAAACGGTGCGATGCTGACAAGTACGAAATGCTTAGCGCTGGTCAGATATAGACCCACAGTCGGATCGGACAAAAAGGTCAATTACGACCCGCAAATGGCAATCCTGCTCAGCGTTAAGGGATTCACCCCTGGGAAAGACGGCCTCTCCGCCGTTCAGTTTGCTCCCCTTCTTGTGGCGTCAAAATCTAGCGCAGCTTTGACGAAGGATGAGGGTGGTGGAAAAGGTAAGATTGGCGTGTCTGTCGCGGGTGCAGTGTCGTATTTCGATGACGGCGAATTGAAGGACACATCGCCTGATGCAATAAGCGTATCCGGCATAGCGGTAGAGGATCCGGTAAAGAAACCAGCCCAAATGTTCAAAGCTGTTGGGAGGGCCGCGAAGGATGAGAACGGCAACTACGAGATGAGTGGTCTAACCCTGACTAAACCAGTGGCGTTCCCAACAACCGGTGAACTGTATTTGAAGTTCGCCGTGGTGGAGACCGGAACTCTTTCTGGTAAAGATGCCAAGAGCAAGGCCGAAATTAAAGCTGTAACAGACGCTCTTGGACCAATCGCAAAAGACGCTCTGAAGAAGCGGCTGGGGGTTGAGGACGCCAAGTAATGATATCCTTGGGGGGCTCGTTCCTGGAGCCCCCTAGGCTTTAACATTCGTTGTTTGGAACCTTACGACGCCTGCACTTCAACTGAGTCAACGCGGCCAAGTGGTCTTCACTAGTAGACCGCTGTTTTTGAGCGAGAAATGCGACGGAAAAAGCCGTCTGCGATGTTCGGCAGCAGGGAGCATATCAAGAGAACCTCACTAGAGATGCCCAATGCAGACACGGTCTATTGCTCGATTCCGAACGAAAACTCTCTGTTGAGTTGCCTGTCTGCAGTGGCTTGGCACAGTTGGGTCACCCCTCACGGTGAGATTCACAAAGGCCTCGGCGAGGCTGTAAACGAACACCCGTGGTGCCTGCTCCTGCAGGATGGCCATCAACGCAGACGACCGCTTCTGGCCGGTTTCAGCCCTTCGCGACGGGCAGTAATCAGCCAAGAGCTGCCGGTGGACCGTGCGATGGCAAATAAGGAGCTATGCTAGGTCTGATGCCGGAATTGATCGAGCAGAATAGGCTTGCCGTCCATGGTGTATAACCCCCTTCAACTGCTCACCTGACTGTCACAATGCCTGGCCTAGTCAGGGGTAGACGAGAGGACAAGGAATTTTATCCACCAAACCTGTGAGAGCGTTATCGCACCATTTAGTGTCTATTTATAGTTATCCAACAACAGGCCCATCGAGTAGGAAAACTGTAAATGGCAAGGAGTTTATCTGGCCGAAAATTGAAAAAACCGCTCCAGTGGTTGAAAGTCGTTTTTCGATTTTTCGTTGGTTTGAGTGATCACTGCATTTATAACTCCGTTGCGCAGAACAGAATGTATTGTCGGATAACCATTCGCTCGAACACACACTCGCAAAGAACGCGAGCGGTGTTCAGCTCGGATCTTGTCAGGCCCTATAAGCAACACGAAACCAACCCCCAACAAGAAAGGTGCCGCAATGTCTTCGATTCAAGATATTTGGGACGGTGTCCTGAACACTGAAAAACAATTAGACGAACTACGTATAGAAGCACAGCGAAAGGAGTTTCTAACTGTCACAGCTGAGCGCGAAGCACGTGTTGCACAAGAACTAGCCATTGCTGAACGCATCAGCACAGCGCTGGAAGTAACAATAGAAGAATTTTACGAATATAAGGGCGAAGGAGAGCTAGGACTAAAAACCAACGGAAATGTCGGGTTTTCCGCCTCAGGGCAGCGTGTGGCGAAACGAGTATATACGTTCAAGGGATTGCTCCCTATTACAAATTCTGCAGAAGACGCCTGACATACGGTTCAAGATCGCTCGTTTCGCTCACTCGGGACTGCCTCCGCAGCCCCAATCAGCCAGCGGCGCTTCGCTTGCTGGCTGCCGCCCTCTGAAGTTTCACATTATGAATGTCTGCAAAGGGTTGTGGATTCAACCGATCGATGCAACAGATTGGCTAAATCTTTCAGCGGGCGTTTATAACCGACTGCTTTTGGCCGTTAGCGGTTTCACAACCGCCCCGCTTTCGCCCCTAAGCCAACCCCCAGGAGATTCTACTCACGCCTCGAAGCTCCAGAGGCGACTATCAAGCCAAGACACAGGGTTTCAACACCGTCACGCACGGGTTTTCCTACTCTTCAAAGCTTCCTGTTTGTACGTCGCCACTGCGAACGTAGCGAACAATCAGCACCCCGCCAGGCGTGCTGGTCGAGTTCACCAAAGTGAAGGCCGACGCTTGTGCATGCTCGTCGAACAACCGCTTGCCGCGCCCCAACACAATGGGATGGATCATCAGCCGAAGCTCGTCCACCAACCCGGCGGCCAGCAGTTGGCGCACCAGATCGCCGCTGCCCTGGGTCAACAGGTGGGCGCCGTGCTGCTGTTTGAGAGCCTGTATGGCGTCGGCAAGGTTTCCTTGCAGCGCATGGCTGTTGTGCCAATCAAGGGTGTTGGGACTATGGGTGGCCACGTGCTTGGGCACGCGGTTGAACAGGTCGGCGATGGCGCTGTTGCTTGAACCGGCCTGTATGTGCGGCCAATACCCGGCGAATATGTCGTAGGTGCGCCGCCCCAACAGCAAGTCGAACGGCTGCGAGAACAGCTTCTGTATGGCCCGGCCGAAGGCTTCGTCGGCGTAGGGCACTATCCAGCCACCGAAGCGGAATTCGCCGCTGGTGTCTTCTTCAGGCCCGCCGGGCGCTTGAATGACGTTATCCAGACTCATGAAAGCGGCAACGATAAGCTTGCGCATGGTCTTCTCCTGGTTCGTCTGCGTAAAAGTGCTCAGGCAGGGAGCTGCCGACGATCATTGCGACCCATCGGCTTCATTCCCTGAAAGATAGTCGAACCAGACTCCGGGAAATCGACAGTGCGGTGCCGGGGGCGACCGCCCTAAAAAACGCCGTTTCCCTGCCACCAAGAAACGGCGCCCTCCCCAACATCCTCCTACCTGTTAAACCTGCAACACCTCCTCTTCCCTCAGCCCCAATCCCACATCATCAATCACCGCCTTACCCATCTCCGCCAGAAAGTGCGCGGCCCAGGCGTAACGTTCGCCCTGCTCCTCCATGGCAGCGTCCAGGGCGAGTTTCTTGGCGTAGTACAGCAGGGTCGAAGCGTGTTCCAGGGCTTGGTGCAGAGGTACGTCAGCATTGACGCGAAACAGGGTTTGATCACCGTCGCCGCAAGGGCTGAAGGTGACAAAGCCGAGGGTTTTGACAGGGGTGGCGGTGCTCATAGCGCACCTCCATTTACCCCGTTGAAGCGACCACGATTTGCAGAGGTTTTGATAGCGCACATGATTGAAACTCCCATATCAAAGTGAGAGCTGCCACGTTCGCGACCAAACGAATGGGTGGCAGCCGTGCGCGGATTGGTCGACCGGAGATACAGGAACCCGGCAGGGCCGAAGCCCTTCCACGCACAGCCGCCATTGCACGGAAATGCGAGCGCAAAAAAAGCGCCTGCAATCGTCAAAGGGGCGCTGTTGCGCCTGTATCAAGTCGGGCGACCAAACCCGATCACTGCTTTTGCAGCGACGATCAAAGGCTAGTCCCGGGCTCGATACGGAGCAACGACAAAGGCGTGGCAGTTTATGTCCAACTAATCGTCTTGGAAATATCTGGACTGCGGTAAGGCATGGCGAGCCGTACTCTGCGCGGGGTATCGAGGTGTTGGTCTATCCGGCCATGGTTGCAAGTGGAAACATAGTCATGTAGCGACCTGCTTGCTACCGGGACGGGCGAGCACCATGCACTATCTTTCATCTAAAAAATTTCTGCAGAACCTTGGCCTTAAAGATCGTCTTTTGCATAGTGCCAAGTTACTATCTGTGTAATTGCATGGACTTGACTACCCATTTACATTGCCACTAACCAGTCAATTGCATCAGTGCTGACCAGCTGTTTACATTCGACTTGACAAGCAGGCACCGCAGTGACGACAGGCAGAGAACGGCCAAAAATGGACAAAGGAAACGGGAACAGATTGTCCCCTTTTCGGCTCAGAGCCAGACAGTCTTGGGTTTCCTTTTGACGAACTTGAGCCCCCAAAAAACCTTATTGATGCACAACTGCTAAATGGCTTCGACGCTCTCCTGCATCTCAACTTTTTTGATCTGCAGCAATATTGGTCGCAGGTGAAGATGTAGGTACCCATCTTGGGTTTACTCCAGAAGCCCGACTTCAAGGTGTAACTGGGCCCTCGTTAGGTGTAAAGAAAAATGGTATTTGACACACACTTACCCGCGCCCCTCCTAACTGTACGTAAACTCTTTTCCCAAGGCTGTCACATATCAATAAAACCTCAAAAACAGTCGTCATCGTTAAGATTTCCACCTTGCCAAGGCAGCAACCACTCCAAACCTTTTTAGTTGTTAAACGAAGTACAATACCAACGCAAAAACCTTTTGCTATTAAGAAACAAACTTTAATTTCGATATATTATCAATTGCACCTGCTCCATATATTGCAGCTTGCACCTCCCCTGCCTAAGGTAAGTAAAAGCCTCACGCTTAACCCTATCTCCCTCAGCTCTAAATTATTCAGGTGCACCCATGGACCAAAATGCAGCCGATCCTCCAGGAAAGCTATCACTGCAAGTGATCTTGGCATTTCTTTTTGGAGTTGTTTTCATATCGATAATTTTATATGTAGCAATGAATGTTCCAGAATCCGAGTCCTTCAAAAAAATGGTTATTCTTGTAATCCTCAGTCTTGCAGCGGGGGGTATTGGCGGAATTCTTCCCGGCTATATAGTCACAGGAACGCCCAATAAGCTGGTCCGCGCTGGTGGTGCGTTGGCGGTGTTCCTCGTAGTGCTTTACTTTGGATCAAGATACATTCAAGATCCAATTGACCCTACCCCTTACAAGCCCTCAACTGATCCATCGGTGGTGGCGAATATGTTCAAATCCTACCTCGACACTAACAAATATGATCAAGCTTATGAGCTTACGTCATCTTCATTTAAGGCTGGACTAAACAAGTATCCATTTAGCGAAACATCTAAACGAATTGAGAAAAAGCTTGGCCCCGCAAATGAACGCTCCATGGTTTTTCAGAATGTAGTCGAATCCCCTCCCGGCTTACCAAAAGGCTATTACTGCTTTACTAATTATGTTGAAAAACACAGCAAAAGCACCCGAGACATCTACACTAACATTATACTAGTCGGCGAAAAAGGAGTCAGCGACTGGCGTGTATCAGGCATCTTTTACGCCATAAAAGACAACAACGGCAATTTCATACCAATCGACTTCACTTCCTCAACCCCCCTCTAATCGGCTCTCGATTTGCGTGAGCAACCCCGTCGTGGCTGTAGTTTAGGCGGGGAGTTCGTTCCCTCAACATTATCAGGGATAATCAAAATGTACATTGCATCTGTTAATGTAGGCAACCGAGACATCATCAACACCGACACAGACGTAAACATTAAGTTTGATCGAGCTGACGTCAACACAATCACTAATGAGATGACAAGAGCAGCCATAGGCGTTCTTTGCCTACAAATTCCGGTAGTTGGCCCCATCGTAGCCGTCTATATAAACGAACGAATAGATCAAATTGCTCGAGAGAGCGGCCCGAATGGCTGCGTGTTAGAAGTAACTATTCGCAATGGAACGGAGTTGCGGGTATTTAGTGTGCATGCAGAGTAACTCATGAAGCGGCAGACTTCAAAACAGGGCCTGTTTTTTTCACAGCCTGGACCACGGACGGCCGATGGACAGGCTGAAGGCATCTCGTCAACTTTGTTTAATTTTCCAACTATTCCGAGATACAAAAAACACCCATCAAGGCAAAGATAGCAACAAGTACTCCGGCAAACGTGAATGCAAAGACAATAGCCATCAGGCTAAGCAGGCTCAATTAAAGCCTCATAGATTATGTCACCTACCATTTCGTCCGTTCCCACTCCACCTTTACCTGAGCCGATTATTTCTTTGCGCTCATGGCCTGATTAATTTCAGAATAATAAACTCAACTATAAAACAGACCACGAACACCAACTGTGCGTTAAACAGCTTCATCAGTCTACGCTTGAATGGCTCAGGAAAATTATTTATATCATCAACATCCATCAACCCCTTTCTAATATAGTAACCAGGATAGGCTAAGGAGCCCGCAACCATCCCTACCATTGCCATTCGACCCCACGCCCCATGTATAGATAAAATCTGTTGCCCATTATGATTTTGCAGTTTTTAACATACCCTAAAACCTCATCCATTCTCGTACACCCCCAATAAAAGAACACCCCTGAAATAATCACCCCACCTGATAGAGTTACAAGACAACAAGAGGCAAGCACATACTCCGCCGCACCAAATTTACTCACAGCCTTGCCTCATATTTGATTTTTACGCTCACAACCTGATTAACTTTATAGAAATAAACTCAACTATAAGACACACCAAAAACACCAACTGCACGTTAAACATTGCTATCAGTCTCCGCTTGAGCGGCTCAGGAAAATCAGCTACATCGCCAGCATCCATCAGCCCCTTTCTAATTTGATAGCCAGAGTATGCCAAGGCACCCGAAATCATCCCAATCATTAAAAATCGGCCCCAAGCCCCCATATAAAGGTAATACTTTTGGTTATTTACTACTTTGCAATTTTTTACATACCCCAAAATCTCATCCATTCGGGTGCAGCTTAGATAGAAATACACCCCAGCAGTAATTCCCCCGCCCAAAAACGTGGCTACACCCAAAAAGGTAAGCACGTACTCCGCCGTACTTAACTTACTCATTGCCCGACCTCATAAATATTTTCTCCGAGGAGCTCTCC
>NZ_JACNAC010000100.1:0-11136 GCF_017349775.1 Pseudomonas sp. GW460-12-10-14-TSB1 | reverse complement strand
GCACCAGCTAGTAGCCACGCTCCAAGTTCGCCGGATTCTCCAGGGGTTGGCCAGCAAGAAAACGCTCGAGATTGGCCAGGAAACCGTCGGCAATCTCATGCCGGCTGTTGGTGGAGACCGACGAGGTATGGGGCGACAGCCGCACCCGGGGATGGCTGTACAGCGGATGGCCGGCCGGCAGGGGTTCGGGTTCGGTGACGTCCAGCGAGGCCAGGCCGATGCGCCCGCTGTCCAGGGCCGCGAGCAGGGCGTCCTGGTCCAGCAGGCCGCCGCGGGCGATGTTGATCAGGTGCAGGCCGGGCCTGGCGCTGGCCAGCACCTCGCGGTCGACTATATGCCGGGTCGCTTCGGTCAAGGGCGCCGCCAGCACCAGATGGTCGCTAAGGGCGAACAGCTCATGGATATCCCGCGCCGCCTGCACGCCCTCGACCTCGAACGGCGCCTGGCTCTGGCGCAGGGCGAGCACATTCAGGCCCAGGGCCCGGGCCTTGCTCGCCAGGCTGCGGCCAATGGCGCCAAAGCCGAGAATCCCCAGGGTGCTGCCCTTGAGTGGGGTCAGCGCGGTGAAATTCCAGTGCGGGTCATGCACCCAGATCTGCGGCAGGTGCTTGGCCGCGGCGAAGATCGCGGCCAGGGCGAACTCGGCGATGTTCTCGGCGCCGCTGCCGCGCAGGGTGCTGACCGGCGGGCCGTTGAACAGCCACCTGGGGTAGAAGTCGATACCGGACGACACCACCTGGACCCACTGCAACGCATAGGGCCAGCCGGGAGGCGGGGTATCCGGGGCCAGGTAACCGCGGACATTGATCGGCCGCGCCAGCAGGATGCTGACCTCGGCCGGCAGGTCGCTGGGCACGCCGACGGGAACGTCGAGCACCTTGGCCCCCGGGTGAGTCAGCGCCAGGCGCTGGCGGATCACAGCGTTGAAGTCGGCATCCAGTTGGCTGGCGATAACGAGCTGGGTCATGGCGTGTCCTTGTTCTGGCGCTGGGCGAATACCGCCTTGCCGACGCCTTGCAGCACGGCATCGTTCTGCGGGGTGTGGACACGGCCGCAGAGCACATCGCGGTAATGCCGTTGCAACGGGCTGTGGCGCGACAGGCCGGGGTTGCCGGAGGCCTCGATGGCCAGCTCGACGGCGCGAATCGCGTTGCCGGTCACCAGGTACTTCAACTGCGCGGCGTTGCTCGCCGGCGTGCGGCCTTCGGCGGCGGAATCCAGCAGGCTGCGATTGGCGAACAGCAGGGTGTCGATATGGCCGAGGGTTTCCTGGAAGCGCGGCAGGGTCGCCAGCGCCGCGCCGAGGTTGGATGGCTTGCGCGTTTCCAGCCAGCCCACCAGCCAGTCCCGCGCGGCCTGGGCGATGCCGTCGTAGACCGCCGACAGCAGCACCGCCATCCACAGGAACCCGTCGCCATCCAGCTCCGGCTGCGGCGCGCTCCAGGGGCTGACGCTGACGGCGTGGTCCAGCGGCACCAGTACATTGTCGAACAGCACTTCGTGGCTGCAGGTGGCACGCATGCCCAGGTGGTCCCAGTCCTCATTGATGCTGATGCCGGGGCTGTCCTTGTGCACCAGCCAGGCGCCGACCAGCGGGTCTTCGTCGGTACTACGGGCCCAGACGCTGAACCAGCTCAGGCCATGGCTGCCGGTGGAGTAGATCTTGCGCCCGCTGATGCGCCAGCCGGCGGCGGTGCGCCGGGCGATGGTCGCCGGCAAGCCGCCGCGGGCCGGGGTGCCAAGGTCGGGCTCGACCCGCAGGGCATTGATCAGCGCGCCGTCGTGCACCGCGTCGGCGGCCACCCGCAGGCGCAGGGCTTCGGGCCAGCTCTTGCTGTCTTGCAGGCGCGAGTGCTGCAGGTACTGCATCACCAGGATCAGCGCGGTGGAGGGTTCGCCCTTGGCCACCGCGCTGATCACCTTGCGCGCCAGGGCCAGGCTGGCGCCGCCACCGCCCAGGTGCTTGGGCACCGTCAGGGCCAACAGGCCATGCTGATGCAGCAGGGCAAAGTTGTCCCGGGGAAAGGCGCCGCTCTCGTCATACAGGTGGGCCGTGGCGCCGAGTTGCTGGCCGATACCTTGCAGCAAGGCGTCGAAGTCGGCGACCTCGACCGGGTGCAGCAAGGGCGGCAGTGGGGAAGAAAGACTCATGGTGAGTTCACTCGATCAAGGAGGCTGGGAGCCGGTTCATAGCGGCAGCAAGGCAAAACTTCGGTCCCACAGGGGGCTGACGTCGAGCCGTTCGCTGAGCACGCCGGCGTCGAAGAACAGGTCGGCGACGGCCTGCTGCGAGGCGATGGCCTGGTCGTTGACTTTGACGATCTTCGACGGCTGGCTGCGGTTGTTGTACATGTCGAGGAATACCGCCTTGTCGACGCCCAGCAACTGCGCCGACTTGGCCGCCCAGGGCTCGGGGTTGTCGTTGATCCATTCCAGGGTGCGCGCCTGGCGCTGGATATAGTCCTGGATCACCTGCTTGCGCAGCGGCTCTTCCAGGGCCGCCGGCCGCGCGGCGATCAGGTAATTGCCGGACAGGTAGCCCAGGGCGGTCTTCAGCACCCGGGCGCCACTGCGGAATTTCGCCAGCTGGATAAACACGCCATAGATCACCCAGGCGTCGAGCTGGCCGCTCTGGAAGGCGCTGAACCCATCCTGCGGGGTGAGCGCCACCGCGGTGATGTCGTTCATGCTCAGGCCCTGTTCCTTCAAGGCCTTGATCAGGAAGTAGTGCGAGGTGGTGGAACGCACATAGCCGACCCGCTTGCCGCGCAATTGGCCGACCGACTCGACCTTCGAGTCCTTGGGAATCAGGAACACCTGGTTGTTCACGTCGCCTTGCAGCACCGCGATCAGGCGTGGCTGGCGATGGCTCTGGATCGAGAAGATCGGCGGGATCTCGCTCATCCCGCCAACGTCCAGGCTGCCCGAGGCCAGGGCCTCGACTATCAGGTTGCCGCCGGCGAACTCCGAGTATTCGACTTTATAGGGGGTGTTGGCGGTGCCGGCATCCTCGACGAAGTAGGAGTCCTGCCCGCGGTAGGTGGCGACTCCCAGGGTCAGGTCGGCCAGGCTGTTGCCCTGGGCGAACGCACGGGACGCGAAGCCCAACGACGACAGCCCCAGTGATGAAAAGCCCAGGGCGCCAAGGGCCAGCGAGCTGGCGGTTAGGAAGCCGCGACGATTGAGGTATTCGCTCATGCCACGGCCTCGCTCTGGGTTTCGCTGGCCTGGGACGCAGCAGCGTAGCGGTTGACCGGCACCGGCAGGCCGAGGTTGTCGCGCAGGGTCTGGCCGCTGTATTCGTCGCGGAATACACCGCGCTGTTGCAGCACCGGCACCACGAGCTCGGTGAAATACTGCAGGCCGTCCGGCAGCAGCGAATTGATGATGAAGCCGTCGGCGGCGCCGCCTTCGAACCAGGTTTGAATGGCGTCGGCGACCTGTTCGGGCGTGCCGACGAAGTCGCGCCGTGGCCGGGAGAAGCGCAGGGCCACTTCGCGCAAGCTCAGGCCTTCGTCGCGGGCCAGCTGCTTGATCCGCTCCGAACCGCCTTTCTGGCTGTTGGCGCCGAGGTCGCCGAGTTCCGGGAAGGGCGCGTCCAGCGGGTACAGGCTGAAGTCGTGGTCGTTGAACGGCCGGCCGAGGGCGACTATGGCGTCTTCGATGCTCACCAGCGCCACCGCCTGCTGGTAGCGGTCTTCGACCTCCGCCGCATCGCGGCCAACGATAGGGCGGATGCCGGGCAGGATCGACAACAGCTGCGGATCGCGGCCAAAGCCACTGGCACGGCGTTTCAGGTCCTGGTAGTAGGCGCGGGCTTGGTCGAAGCCCTCGGCGTTGACGAAAATCGCATCGGCATTCTCGGCGGCGAAATTGCGCCCGTCCTCGGAGGTGCCGGCCTGGAAAATCACCGGCTGGCCTTGTCGGGAGCGGGCAATGTTCAGCGGGCCTTTCACCGAGAAGAATTCGCCCTGGTGCTCCAGGGCATGCAGCTTGCCGGGGGTGAAGAATTCGCCGCTGTGCTTGTCGTAGGCGAAGGCGTCGTCTTCCCAGGAATCCCACAGGCCCTGGACCACCGCCACATGTTCCTTGGCGATGCGGTAGCGCACGGCGTGGGGCGGGTGCTCGGCCTTGCCGAAGTTGTCGGCGGTGCCGCTGAGCCAGGAGGTGACCACGTTCCAGCCGGCGCGACCGCCGCTGATATGGTCCAGCGAGGCGAACTGGCGGGCGACCTGGAACGGCTCGGTGTAGCTGACGGTGACGGTGGCCACCAGGCCGATATGCCGGGTGCTGGCGGCCAGGGCCGAAAGAATGGTCAGCGGCTCGAAGCGGTTGAGGTAGTGCGGGCTGGATTTTTCATGGATGTGCAGGCTGTCGGCGATGAACACGAAGTCGAACTTCGCGGCCTCGGCCAGCTGCGCCTGCTGCCTATAGAAGTCGAAGTTCACGCTGGCGTTGGCCAGGGCCCGCGGGTGGCGCCATTCGCCCCAGCCGTGACCGACGCCATGGACCATCGCGCCGAGTTTCAATTGACGTTGTTTGCTCATGGTGGTGCTCCTGAGTCTGTCGCTGGGTCAGCGGGATGCCTGGTTGAGTTGCACGCGCGGGGCGTTGAAGCTCTTGTCGAAGCCTTGGGAGACATCGATGGGGCGGGTGAGGATGCCTTCCTCGCGGTAGATGTCCGCGGTGGCTTGCAGGCCGCCGATGACCTGGTCGTCGATCGCCACCGGCTGCATGTGCGTGGCCTTGGCCACCGCCAGGTGCACGGCCAGCGGCAGGCCGGTGACCTGGGCCTGGGCGGCGGCGAACTCCTGGGGATGGGCGTTGGTCCAGCGGTAGGCGCGATCGACCCGGGCGACGAAGTCTTCGAGCTGCTGGCGTTTGTCGGTGATGGCCTGGCGGGTGGCGGCCAGGTACAGGTGGTTGCTCAGCAGGCTGTCGCCGCTGGCCAGCACCTTGGCCTGGCTCTGGGTGGTGGCGATGGTGGTGTAGGGGTCCCAGGTCGACCAGGCGTCGGCGCTGCCGTTGTCCAGGAGGATGCGTGACTCGCTGGGCAGCAGGTAGATGAACTGCACATCCTGGGTGCTCAGGCCGACGCTGCGCAGGGCCTTGATCGCCAGGAAGTGGCCGATGGAGCCGCGGGTGGTGACGATGCGCTTGCCCTTGAGGTCGCGGGCGTCGTTCAGCGGCGAATCCCTGGGCGCAAGAATGGCCGTGGTGTAGCGCCCCTCGGCGTGGATGATGCTGACCACCTTGAGCGGCGCGCCGGCGCCAAGGGCGAATGCATAGGGCGCATCGCCCAGGGCGCCGATATCCACGGCACCGGCATTCAGCGCCTCGCCCAGGGGCGCGGCGGCGGGGAACTCGGAGAACTGGATGTCATAAGGCACGTCCTTCAGCTCGCCGGAGACTTCCAGCAGGACCTTGATCGTGGATTTCTGATTGGCCACCCGCAGCGGCTGCAGGTCGGCGGCCTGCACCGTGGCGGCGAGGCAGAGAGTGGCAGCCAGCAACAGCTGGGTGATGAAGGGCAGGGTAACGCGCATGACGACAGGCTCCAGGCGGGTGTCGGTGGTTGGGGTCACCTCCGCCTGGAGAAAGGGGTCGGTCCGGGTGTTGCGTCGGGTGGCTTATGGGCCGGTGAAGGCCCATAAGCCGGGCTGTTTCAGATCACATAAAAACCATGGGTGCCGTCGCGGGCCAGCTGGTCCACCAACCCGAACTCCCAGTCCAGGTAGGCTTGCATGGCTTCGCGGGGGTTATCGGTGCCCTCGTAGGGCCGGCGATAACGGTCGATGCGCGGCGAGGCCAGGCGGGTTTCGCCCGTCTCCAGCGGCAGCTGCGCGGCGATCCAGCTGGCGGTGCCCTGGTGCAGCAGGAACACCGCCTTGCCGGTCAGGGCCTCGACCTCGGCGACCGCCAGCCGCGCCAACTGGCTGCTGCCGCAGGTCAGCACATAACGTTCGGCCGGCGGCAGCTTGGCCAGGACTTGCGGCAGTTGGGCGCGCAAGGCCCACCAGGCGCCCGGGATATGCCGCTTGACGTAGTTGGCGCTGCTGGTGAAATCCAGCACCAGAGTGCCGCCTTCGCCCAGCCACTGGGCCAGGGTGTCCGGGCTGATTTCCTCGGCCTGGCGCGGCGCGGGCACTGGCGCCTGCCAGGGGCCTTGTTCGCTGAAATGCGCGGGCTGCAAGTCGTCCAGCACGTAGACCTGCCAGCCCAGCTGCGCCAGCCAGGAGGCGGACATATTGGCGCGCACGCCATCGTCGTCCACCAGCACCAGGCGCGCGCCGCGCACGCTGGCGAAGTGATCGGTTTCCTGCACCAGCTGTCCGCCGGGGGTGGAGCGGGCGCCGGGCAGGTGGCCGGCCTCGAATTCTTCCGGGGTGCGCACGTCGAACAGGTAGGTGCTGCGCTGCGTTTCCTGCTGCCAGCGTTGCAGCTCGCTCAGAGTGGCGCGGCCCACCCGCGCCTTGTCGGCTACCCGACGGGCGTCATCGGCAGCGATAGCGCGATGGGCTTCGCTGGTAGCAGCGAAGCGCCGCGACTGGTCGTGTTCCAGCGCCTGCCCGGCCAGGGTCCAGCCGATGGTGCCGTTGCGCAGGGCAGCCACCGGGTTGGCGATGCCGGCGTTGATCAAGGATTGGGTGCCGATGATGCTGCGGGTGCGTCCGGCGCAGTTGACGATAATGCGGGTCGCCGGGTCCGGCGCCAGCTCACGAGCGCGCAGCACCAGTTCCGCCCCCGGCACGCTGATGCCACGGGGAATGCTCATGGTCTGGTATTCGTCGAAACGCCGGGCGTCGAGCACCACCACGTCAGCCTGGCTGTCGAGCAGGGCCTGAACTTCTTCCGCCGCCAGGGACGGCGTATGCCGTTGGCTTTCCACCAGTTCGCCGAAGGCCTTGCTCGGCACATTGACGTCGATGAACAACTCGCCACCGGCGCTGCGCCAACCCTCCAGGCCGCCCTCAAGCAGGTTCACATTGCTGTAGCCCAGCGCTTGCAGGCGTTGCGCGGCGCTGTCCGCCAGGCCTTCGCCATTGTCATAGAGGGTGATTGGGGTATCGCGCCGGGGAATCCGTGAATACACCTCCAGCTCCAGTTTCGACAGCGGGATATTGGCGGCGAACAGCGGATGCCCCTGAGCGAAAGGCGCCTCTTCGCGCACATCGACGAGGGCCAGCTCTTCACGGTTCAGCAGCGCCTGGCGGATCTGCGGGTAGGAGCGGGTAGGTGCTGTGCTCATAGGGCTTGGCTCTCTTTGGACAGGTCCCAGATATTGGGCAGGAAGGCGTTGGAATAACCGGAAATGAACAGTTTCTCGCTGCCGTCGCTCTGGTACACCGCGCGGCGCACGGCACCGATATTGGCGCCATAGACATGGATGCTGATGGACACCTGATCGTCGAAGGCGTTGCTGACCTGATGGATGTCGCCGATCTTCGGCGACACCGCCTCGACCTGGCCGGGCAGCAGCTGAATCCGCTTGCCTTCGGCCCGCAGGCTGCCGTCGTCGTGACGGACGAACCCCTGGGAGTACTCCGAGCCGCGCAACATGCCGATCAGCCCCCAGACCCGGTGGTCGTGGATCGGCGTGCGTTGCCCCGGCCCCCAGACAAAACTGACGATGCTGAAGCGCTGCCGGGAGTCGGCATGCAGCAAATATTGTTGATAGCGCTCCGGATCGGGGCGGGCGAAGTCCTCGGGCAGCCAGTCGTCATGGCTGACCAGCTGCGCCAGCAGCTTGCCGCCGCGGTGCAGCAGATCGCCTTCGCGGGGGTTGCTGTCGATCAGCTCCGCCAGGGCGCCTATGAATGCTCTGAGTCTCTCCGGGTGTCGGGCCTGGGTCATGGCGATTCCGTGGTCGTGGTCTAGGTTAGTTATCATGATTTAAGCATAATGATTTTTCTTAATATGCTATTTTTTTATGATTAGGTTATAGCCGAAAGGAATTTAGAACCCTTGTGAATAGCGTTAGACGTTATCGATAGATGCGCCAGGCTATCCAGCCACTCACATTCAAACTATGCTTTTCGAACATCTTAATGACTGTTCTCTATGTGCGGGCCAAATGAAAATTGATGATATCGACGCCTTTGTCGAAGTGATTCGTTGCCAGTCCATCAGCCATGCCGCCGAGACCTTGCAACTGACGCAACCGGCGATCACCCGGCGAGTGCAGAACTTCGAGCAGGCCTTGGGCGTGGAGCTGTTCGACCGCAATACCAAGCCGCTCAAGCCGACCCTGATCGGTACCCGGGTGTACGAGCAATGCCGGTTGATCCTGCGGGAGATGGATGCCCTGCGCGAACTGGTGGCCACCGACGCGCCGCCCACCGGGCTGTTGCGCCTGGGCGTGCCGCAGACCATCGGCGATGTGGTGTTGCTCGATGCCCTCAAGCACCTGCGGGTCGAATACCCCGAACTGCGCGCCCAGGTGGCGACGGGCTGGGGCAGCCAGCTGGTGGGCAAGATCGAGCGCGGCGAGCTGGACGCGGCGGCCGCGCTGTTCCCGGCCGGCAAGATCTTCCCGGACAACATCATCGGCGAGTCGATCGGCAAGATGGAGCTGGTGGTGGTCTGCGCCAAGGCGCAATTGCCCAAGCGCCCGTGCAAGCTCGCCGACATCTACCAGAACGGCTGGATTCTCAATCCGGACGGCTGCGGCTTCCGCGCCGGGCTGCAACGCACCCTGTCGGACCAGGGCCTGGCCCTGCGGGTCAACCTGGAAACCTTCGGCACCGAGTTGCAGCTGGGTCTGGTGGCCGACGGCCTGGGTCTCGGCCTGGTGCCGCGGCCGTTACTGGAGCGCAGCGCCCACCGCGAGCAACTGGCGGTGATGCCGCTCAAGGACTTCAAGCCGGTGATGGACCTGTGGCTGATCTACCCGCATTTTCTCGGCAACCTGCAAGGGCCGGTGGATGCCTTTGGCAAACTGGTCGCCGGCTCGCTGCAGAAGATCAAGAGCGCTGCATAAGGGAGAGAACGGGGCAGTTTAAAATAAAAAAAAATGATAATTAGCTTAGATTAAAATGTGCTTTTTATTATTTTTTGCCTTCCCCTAGGCTGACTGGAGTTCCTTAAAGGCCATCCAGGAAGTTTTGCCATGAGCAGCGTCAGCCCGTTATCCAGCGTCTCGAAAAATGTCCGCCAGCGTGTCAGCCCCGAAGAGTGGGAGGTGCGCGTGAAGCTCGCCGCGGCCTACCGGCTGGCGGCCTTGTACAAGTGGACCGATCACATCTACACGCACTTTTCCGCGCGGGTGCCGGGGCCCGACGAGCATTTCCTGATCAACGCCTTCGGCTTGCTGTTCGATGAAATCAGCGCCTCCAACCTGGTCAAGGTCGACATCGACGGCACCCTAGTCGACGACCCCACGGGCCTGGGCATCAACTACGCCGGTTATGTGATCCACAGCGCGATCCACGGCGCTCGCCCCGACCTGCACGCGGTCCTGCACACCCATACTCGCGACGGCATCGCCGTGTCCGCCCAGCGCGACGGCCTGCTGCCGATCTCCCAGCATGCCATCGGCTTTTCCGGGCGCGTGGCCTATCACGGTTACGAAGGCATCGCCCTCGACCTCGACGAGCGCGAACGCCTGGTGGCGGACCTGGGGGACAAGAGCGTGCTGATCCTGCGCAATCACGGGTTGCTGACCGCGGGCATCAGCGTCGAGCACGCGTTCCAGCAACTGCAGACCCTGGAGCGCGCCTGCAACATCCAGATCGCCGCCCAGGCCAGCGGCAATGCCGAGCTGATCTTCCCGCCGGCCGAGGTGGTGGCCAAGGTCGAGAAGCAGGCCGAGGCCTTCAAGAGTGGCGACGGACCGGGCGTCGCCCGGCATTGGAATGCGCTGATCCGCCAGTTGGAGCGCAGCGATACGGCTTATAAGGAGTAACGAAGGGGCAAATAAAAAGAGGGCTTGCCGCGTGGCAAGCCCCCCTTTTTTGCCCCGTGATTATTAGCCTCAGGCGACTTTTTCCGCGGCCAGCCGTTCGCGCTCGGCCACCAGTTTGCGGGTCAGCGGGATCAGGCGCTGGCCATAGTCGATGGCATCCTCGAGCGGGTCGAAACCGCGGATCAGGAAGGTGGTGATGCCCAGGTCGTAGTAGTCGAGCAGGGCTTCGGCCACTTGCTCCGGGGTGCCGACCAGGGACGTCGAGTTGCCCTGGGCGCCGAGCAGCCCGGCGATGCCGGTCCACAGGCGCTTGTCCAGGCGCGTGCCCTGGGCCGCTGCCGCCAGCAGGCGGCGCGAGCCTTCATTGGGTGGTTCGCGGCGGACAAAACCGTTCTGTTCGGCCAGGGCGGTGGCCTGTTGCAGGATGCGCTCGGCGCGTGCCCAGGCCTGCTCCTCGGTGTCCGCCAGGATCGGCCGCAACGACAGGCTGAACCTGATGCTGCGGCCATGCTTGGCGGCTTCGGCGCGCACCTGGGTCACCACTTCGCGCACCTGCTCGTAGGTTTCGCCCCACAGCGCATAGACGTCCGCATGCTTGCCGGCCACCGCGATGGCCGCCGCCGAGGAACCGCCGAAATACAGCGGGATGTGCGGCTGTTGCGGCGACTGCACCGCCGAATACGCGCCCTCGACCTGGTAATACTGGCCTTGATAGTCGAAGGGCTGGTCACGGGTCCATTCCTGGCGCAGCACGTCCAGGTATTCGTCGGTGCGGGCGTAGCGCTGGTCCTTGTCGATGTAGCTGCCGTCGGCGCGCAGTTCGCGGTCGTCGCCACCGGTGATGATGTGCACCGCAGTGCGCCCGCCATTGAACACATCCAGGGTGGTGAACTGGCGTGCGGCCAGGGTCGGCGCGGCGAAACCCGGACGGTGGGCGATCAGGAACTTGAGCTTTTTCGTCACGCTGGCGGCGTGCGCGGCGATCAGGGTGCTGTCCGGGCTGTTGGAGTGGAACGCCACCAGGGCGCGGTCGAAGCCGGCGTCTTCATGGGCACGGGCGACTTTCTCCACGTAGTCGGGTTGCAGGACGGGGCCGCTGCGCGGGTGGATTTCCGAGGCGTGGTGGCCGCCGATAAAACCGATGAATTCGATACTCATGGTGGACTCCTTGTTTTCTTCCAATAGTTTGCCAATAGGCGTGATTCAAGCCTCCACCGGGCAAGGGGTCGGTC